>NZ_ADXM01000062.1:0-40282 GCF_000179255.1 Synechococcus sp. CB0205 | reverse complement strand
TAGGGTTGAGCTGAAGAGTTGGTCCGTAGTGCCTTCTGTCCAAAGCAGTCAATGATCCAGAGGCCATTCTTCAGCTGCTACTGAATGCCGAGTACCACCTCAAACTTGGCTCCTGGCTCCAGAAGCATGGTGGCGATGGGTCGATGCTCTGGTCGCCGCAGCTCTGTCAGATTCTTCGCTCGGAGGAAGGAGGTGGGCAGACCATGGACCAGTTACTCGCTGTCGTCGCCAAAGAAGATCGAGAGCGAGTCCGAACGGAACTCCAGCAATCGCAATTGAGCGGACAAGCCGGCCGAATCAGGCATCGACTTCGCTTGAAGGATGGCGATGAGTGCTTCGTCGATCATCGCTGCTTTACAAGCTATGACAACAAAGGACGCCCTCTCTACTCCATCGGGACCCTGCAGGAGTGCCCAGGAGTTCAAAGCACCAAAGGCGAAAGATTCGATCCAAACCAAACAGACAGGCTGACCTGTCTACCCAATCGCGCAGCAACAGACATCTACATCAGTGAGCTCATCCGTGACGTCATCAGTGGAGTCAGCAAAAACACCAGGATCACAGTCACCTGCCTAGACATCGATCACTTCCAAGAGATCAATGACACGTTTGGAATCGCCAATGGAAACAGACTTTTAGTCTGGATAGCGAGACATCTTCGCGATCAGATCGCCCCGGAAGACTGGCTGGCAAGGCTCGACAGCGACAGCTTTGTCATTATTCAGACAGACGGAATCCAGAGCACTCAGGACGCCATCCAGCATGGCAAGCGGTTACAGAAGGGGCTTCGATTAACTTCGAGGAACCTAGAAAAGCTGCCATCAATACACCTCAGTGCCTGCATTGGGATCAGCACTTGGCCTGGCATCACAACAGCCGATGACGATCCGATTCAATCCGCCAGAACAGCTCTTGCCGCTGCCCAACGACGCGGGCCAGGAAAAGTTCAGGTGTATTCAGAATCCCTCAGCGCGTCGATTCGAGAGGCCCTTAACCTCGAGCAAAAGCTCTCGACAGCCATAGAAAAGAATGAACTCAAACTTCACTATCAGCTGCAGTTTGATCAAAGAGGCAGCATCATGGGAGCAGAAGCACTGCTTCGATGGGACCGTCAAGGGGAAGCCTTTATTCCATGTACACGATTTATCCCTGTCGCCGAGCAGAGTGGATTAATCGAAGACATTGGTAGCTGGGCTCTAAAGAATGCGGTTCAACAATTCGCCGAGTGGCAGCGCAACAACATCAACATCCCAAAACTATCAATCAACGTTTCAGCCGAACAACTCAACCCCGATGTTGAGCCGCTCGATGAGTTAATAACCGAAATCTGTCACCTGGAGGGCCTTTGCCCCAGTCACATCGAGCTGGAACTCACAGAAACTGCATTGCTCAAAAATCCCAATGACGCAGCAATGCGCCTTCAAAGGCTTCAAAAGCTAGGGGTTTGTCTTTGGGTTGATGATTTTGGCACAGGTTTTTCCAATCTGAAATCGTTGCAGAGACTGCCACTCAAGGGATTCAAGATCGACAAGAGCTTTGTGAGAGATATGGAGCAAGACCCTAATGATTATTCAATTGTTCGGGCCACAACCCAACTCGCCCATGGACTCGGATTGAAATCCCTAGCCGAAGGAGTTGAGTCGATCCAACAACTCCAGCAACTCAAGCGACTGGGATGTGATGGCTTTCAGGGCTTTCTTTTGGCAAAGCCGAAGAATGCCGAAGAGATGGCCAGAGAGCTCAACGACACCCTCAGCCATGCGAAGCGACTGTGCATGGCAGACGAGCCGGAATGAGTTGAGCCAGCCAGATCAAGAACCAATCGTGCAAGGCCCTAGGCCAGCAGCTCGACCAGCTTGCGTCGATACAACGACCAGCGACCCTTTCTTCCAACGGCAGTCGTTTTAAAAAGCGCTGATAGCTTGCCCCGATGCTTGCACCCTCATCGGCCGGCTTCCGGCGCCTGCTGCCGCTGCTGAAGCCCCACCGTCCCGCGCTGATCGCGGGTGGGGCCTGCATGCTCGTCTTTGTGGTCTGCTGGCCGCTCCTGGCCTGGTTGGCCGGTCAGCTGATTCCCGCGATCGGAGCCGGTGACTTCAACCGGGTGCTGCAGGTCATCGGCCTGGCCCTGACGGTCTTCATGCTGCAGAAGATCGCACAGTTTGGTCAGGACACCCTGCTGGCGGGACCGGCTCTGCAGGTCAGCCAGGAACTGCGCCGCCGGCTGTTCGCGCGGCTCCAACGTCTGGATTTCGGAGTGCTCGAGAAGCTCTCTGCTGGCGACCTGACCTACCGCCTGACAGAAGACGCCGATCGGGTGGGCGAGGTCATCTACAAGACGATCCAGGACACCACCCCCTCGGTGCTGCAGCTGGTGGTGGTCTTCGGCTACATGGTCTGGCTGGACTGGAAGCTCTCCATCGGCACCCTGCTGCTGGCCCCCTTGGTGGCCGTGCTGGTGAGCGTCTTTGGCGCCAAGGTCATGGGCGCCGCAGAAAAGAGTCAAAAACAGGTCAGCGAATTGGCCTCCCTGCTGGGAGAAGCGATCTCCGGACTCCCCCTGGTGCGGGCCTTTGCCGCTGAGCCCTGGCTGCAGCAGCGCTTTGAAGTTGAGATCGACCTGCATCGCAAGGCCCGCTACCGCACCCAGAAGCTGCTGGCCCTGCAGTACCCCGTCGTGGGCTTCCTGGAGGCCGCGGGCATCCTGGCGGTGCTGCTCATGGGCGCCGCCCGCATCCAAAGCGGTGACCTTGATGGACAGGGCTTCAGCAGCTACGTCGCCGCCCTGCTGATGCTGATCGACCCGATCAGCCATCTGACCACCAACTTCAACGAGTTCCAACAGGGCCAGGCCTCCCTCAAGCGCCTACGGGAGATCGAGCGGGAAGCGGTCGAGCAACCCGATCGCCCGGACGCCCAACCCCTGGGGCGCGTCGCTGGCGAGCTGCTGCTCGAGCAGGTGAGTTTTGGCTACGACCCGCAGCAGCCCGTTCTGAAGAACCTCTCGCTCCAGGTCAAACCTGGCCAGGTCGTGGCCCTGGTCGGTCCCTCGGGGGCAGGCAAGAGCACCCTCTTTTCCCTACTGCTGCGCTTCAACACCGCCCAGGGCGGTCAGGTGCTGCTGGATGGGCGCAACCTGGCGGACCTCAAGGCCGCTGAGCTGCGCACGGCCGTGGCGCTGGTGCCTCAACAGAGCGCTGTCTTCTCGGGCACGGTCGCCGAAGCGATCGCCTTTGGCCGGCCGGCCACCCGGGAGCAGATCCAAGCGGCCGCACGCCTCGCCAATGCCGACGGTTTCATCGAGGCCCTTCCCGGCGGCTACGACGCCCGCGTCGAAGAGCGGGGCAGCAACTTCTCCGGCGGCCAACTGCAACGGCTGGCCATTGCCCGGGCGGTGCTCGGCAACCCGGCGGTGCTGCTGCTGGATGAGGCCACCAGCGCCCTGGATGCCGAGGCAGAAGAAGCCGTGCAGAGGGGCCTCGATCAGGCCATGCAGGGCCGCACGGTTCTGGTGATTGCCCACCGCCTCTCCACCGTGCAGGGGGCCGATTCGATCCTGGTGCTCGAGAACGGCAAGATCGTCGATCAGGGCAACCACGACCTGCTGATCAGCCGCCCTGGTCGCTATCGCGACCTCTGCGAGCGCCAGCTGATTCGCGGTGCTTAACCTGGTCCCATGACGGACCAGGGCCCCACCGCCAAGCCACTCGGTGAGATGCCCATCTGGGAATACCGGGTCATCCACATCAATGTGGACAACAACAATCCCCCGGCGCCCCCAGACCCAAAGGTGGCCAGTGAGCGGATGGGCGGGAAGCTCAGCCCGGAGTTCATCAGCCGGGAGTTCCCCCAGCAGTACGGACCGGAGCAGCAGGCCAAGGCCAAGGCCGATCCGAAGCACCCCGCTGAGCAACTGCAGCACTTCCTGAACCTGCTGGGGAAGGAGGGCTGGGAGCTCACCACCACCACCCAGGTCGGGCAGCTGCTGATGTTCTTTTTCAAGCGACCGCTGCGGCCCCTGCCCAAGCAAATTGCAGCGGCAGAGAGCAAGAAAGACCCGTAAGGTGACCCGGTCTACCGCCTTGTGTCGTGACCGACTCCGCCGCCCAGATCCCCCCCGTCCTGACCTTTGAGGGGAAGCGCTACGACCTCAACACCCTGCCTGAGGAGGTAAAGGAGCTGGTGCGCGGCATGCAGGTGGCCGATGCCCAACTGCGCATGCACGAGGACACCCTCAAGGTCCTGGCGGTTGGCCGTCAGTCCATGGCCATGCAGCTCAACGACCGGCTGCAGGGCGTCACGCCGATGGCGGACTGATCAGGCGATCGGCAGACCGCGCTCGTTGAAGATCCCCTCGAATAGGACCGAGCTGAGATAGCGCTCACCGGAGTCGGGGAGGACCACAACGATCGTCTTGCCGGCATGGGCTGGATCCTTGGCCAGGCGCAGGGCTGCCACCGCGGCGGCCCCGCAGCTGATGCCGGCCAGGATCCCCTCTTCTTTGGCGAGGCGCCGGGCCATCTCGACGGCCTCCTCATCGCTGACCTGCTCGACGGCATCGACCATGGCCAGATCCAGGTTGCCGGGAACAAAACCAGCACCGATCCCCTGAATCTTGTGGGGGCCGGGTTGCAGGGCATGGCCCCCTTTGGTCTGGCTGATCACCGGGCTGTTGATCGGCTCGACCGCCACCGTGTGCAGAGGCTTGGCCAGGGTGTTTTTGATGTAGCGGCTCACCCCGGTCAGGGTGCCGCCGGTGCCAACACCGGAGACGAACACGTCGACGTTGCCGTCGGTATCGCTCCAGATCTCAGGGCCAGTGGTGTCGTGGTGGATCTGAGGATTCGCCGGGTTCACGAACTGCTGCAGCAGCACGTAGCGATCGGGATCGCTGGCGGCGATCTCCTTGGCCCGGTTCACGGCCCCCGTCATGCCCAGCCGGCCCTCGGTGAGCTCGAGGTGGGCCCCAAAGGCCGTCAGCAGCTTGCGCCGCTCCAGGCTCATCGTTTCGGGCATGGTCAAGGTGAGCTTGATGCCCTTGCTGGCGGCCACAAACGCCAGGGCAATCCCGGTGTTGCCGCTGGTGGGCTCAATCAGCTCCTTGCCGGGGCCCAGCAGACCATCCCGTTCGGCCGCCGCCACCATCGCCGCACCGATCCGGCACTTCACCGAATAGGCAGGATTGCGGCCCTCGATCTTGGCCAGCACGCGCGCTCCGCAGCCCTCGGTGATGCGGTTGAGCTGAACCAGTGGGGTGCGCCCGATCGTGAGGCTGTTATCGCTAAAGATCGCGGCCATGGGGCTCTGGGCTGCACACACAACAGTGGCCGCACCCTAAGAACTGGGCAGGCAAATAGGGAAAACGTTTCTAGGGTTCGGATGATTTCGTAGTCCTGCTGTGGACCCCAAAAACCAGCGCCGCATCGCTGCCGTTCTGCTGGCTCTGGCGGGTGCGACCTCGATCGCGCTGCCCTTCATTTCGGCCACGGCCCTGACCTTGAGCATCGGGGTGATCGCGGCGGTGGCTGGGGTCAGCCAACTGCTGCGCATCGGCCAAGCCGAGGACACCAAGGGCAAGGTCTTTCGCGGGCTCTCGGGTCTCTTCTATGTCGTGGCGGGCATCTGGGTCGTGGCCTACCCGGTTGAGAGTGAAATCAGCCTGACCCTCTTTGCCGGACTGCTGCTGATCTTTGAGGGGGTGATGGAGCTGGCCTCGGCCGCCGCCAGCCAGGCCCAGGCCCGCGGCCTGGTGCTCGCCGATGGCCTGATCACGGCTCTGCTGGGGGGACTGCTCGTGGCGGAATGGCCCAGCGACAGCCTCTGGGCCGTGGGAACTCTCTTCGGGATCTCCCTGTTCTTCACTGGGTTCAGGCTGCTGACGGCTGAGTGACCCTCCCGCCCCGGTTCATCGTTGTTGGAGCGGGGCCCGCTGGATTGAGCCTGGCGCTCCAGCTCGCCGAAGGCGGAGCGCAGGTCGAGCTGATCGAAGCCAGTGAACGCTTTAGCCGGCAGTTCCGCGGCGATGCCCTGATGCCCAGTGGTCAGGAGGCCCTGGCCCGAATGGGACTGCTGCCGCTGCTGGAGCACCTGCCGCAGCGGCCCCTGGAGGGATGGAGCGTCTGGCTCGAGCGCCAGCGCCTCTTCCAGGTGGCAGAACCCCTGGGGTCGCTGCACCCCTGCCGGCTCGTGCCTCAGCAGAGCCTGCTGGAGGCACTGCTCGAGCGCGCCCTGCGCTGCCCGACGCTGCGCTGGAGGCCAGGCCAGGCTGTCCGCCGGCTCCTCCGGTGCGATGGGCGCATCAGTGGCGTCGAGCTCAGCAACGCCGAGGCGCTGCAGGCGGATCTGGTCATCGGCTGCGATGGCCGCGGTTCACTGCTGCGTCAACAGGCCGGAATTCCACTGCGCAACTCGGGCAGTCCACTGGAGTTGCTCTGGTTTGCGCTGCCTGGACCGATCCCCAGCGATTGCGTCTGGGGTTTCCAGACCCTCGTGGCCGGCGGCCGCATCGGCAGTGCCTGCCTCAACGCCTTAGGGGATCTGCAACTGGCCTGGTTGCTCGAGCCCCAGGACAGCGCAGAGTCCCTCACCCCGCAGGAATGGGCAGAGCGGTTGGCGGCGCTGGCACCGGAGCCCCTGGCCCATCTGCTGCAGGAGCGGGGGGAGAGGCTGAGCGCCCCCGTGCGGTTCAAGGTCCAGGTGGGCATGGCGGAGCGTTGGCAGCAACCGGGTTTGCTGCTGCTTGGGGATGCCGCCCACCCGATGAGTCCGGTTCGTGCCCAAGGCATCAACCTGGCGTTGCGGGACAGCTTGGTGGCTACTGAGTTGCTGCTGGAGCGCTCCAGTGACCTCGATGGAGCAGCACAGGCCATTGAGAAACGCCGGCGGGCAGAGGTCAGCCAGATGCAGCAGCTTCAGCAGGCGGAAGCGAGGCAGGGCCATTGGCTTGGCCATCAGCGCATCCTCCGCACGGGACTGATACGTGGACGCGCCATCACCGGGCCCTTGGCGCAACGGGTGTGGACCAACAGGCAAGGACCACTACGGGACGGTCGCTGGAACGCCTTGGCCAGGGCAAACCTTCAGCCCTAAGGATCAAGACAGGCCAGCGTCACGCGCTTTGCATAGCCAAGCCCGGGGGTTGGAGCCAGAGTGTGATCAGCCGTCAGGACATGGACGACCTGGGATGTCCGACAACCTCCAAGACGAACGTTGGATCGAGATCTGCCCCCATTACGGCGGGCCGAACTGCAACGAGCACTGTGCGGCCCGGCTTCGGGAGGTGTTCAAGCACTACGACGTCAATATCCCCACTGTTGATCAGTTTTGCCCCCTGAAAGGGGAACCAACAACATCACCGCCAGAGAAGCCGCGGGATCGCTTTGAAGTGATGCACGAGCAGCCGAGCGATTGATCAACCCAAGGTGGCGGGGGACCGTCGCTCCATGGGATCCAACCACTCGGCACAACGCGTCACCGGAATCATCAACAGCATCGGCAAGGCGCAAACCGCCAACTGCGAGCCATTGAGCGGGCTTGTACCAAAGAAGGCATTCATCCAACCGGCCTGACTGAAGAGCCCTTGCAGGGCGAACGTGGCCATCACTCCCAGGGGGACGGCAGGTGCCTGGCGCAGATCCCGCAAGCGGAACGGCCAGACCTGGCGCCAATGGCTAATGGCCACGAGATAAACCAAGTGCGACAGCACCAAACCCTGCACCGCCATCGTCCGGGCCAACTGAAGATCACCGAGCTGATGCTGAGCCCAGAAGAACAGCCCGAAGATCACACACCAATTGAAGAGGGAGATCAGAATCACGCGCCGTATTAAGGCCAGGTTCAACAGGGGCTCTTCCGGCTGTCGCGGCGCCTGGCTCATCAACGCCGGGCTCAGCGGTTCAAAGGCCAGGGCGATGGACATGGTCAGCGAACAAATCATGTTCAGCCAAAGCACCTGCAATGCACTGACGGGCAAGGGGGTCCCCAGCAGACCCGCCATCAGGATCGTCATGGAGGCGCCGCCATTCACCGGAAGGACAAAGGCCAGGGTCTTCCTCAAGTTGAGGTAGACCCCGCGACCTTCTTCCACGGCCGCCTCGATCGTGGCGAAGTTGTCATCGGTCAGCAGCATGTCGGCGGCCTGTCGGGCCACCTCCGTCCCACTGCGTCCCATGGCGATGCCGATGTCCGCTTGCTTCAGAGCGGGCGCATCGTTGACGCCATCCCCGGTCATGGCCACCACTTCGCCGTTGGCCTGCAGTGCCTCAACCAGCTGAAGTTTCTGGGCTGGGGCAACACGGGCAAAGACATCGACGGAATCCACCACCTCCGCCAGGGCGTCGGAGCTCAGGGCTGCCAAGGCCGATCCATCGATGGCCTGAACCTCTCCAGGGGAGCCAATTCCCATCAACCGAGCAATGGCGATGGCCGTTTGAATGTGATCGCCGGTGATCAATTTCACCTTGACCCCAGCGGCCCTACAGGCGGCAACCGCTTGGATCGCCTCCGGTCGCGGCGGGTCCTGCATTCCTTGGAGCCCAAGAAAGGTGAAATCGCCATTGAGGTGGTGATGCTCAAGCCGCTGCTGCTGCGCACCAAGACCAATGGCAAACGCCAAGACCCGCTCGCCTTGGCCCGCCATGGCGGAGACCGCCGCCTGTATCGCCTCGGCATTGAGCACGCAACGCTGCCCCTGCGCGTCCAACGCATGACTGCAGCGCTGCAGAACAGCCTCCACGGATCCCTTCAGCAAGATGCGCTCACTGCCGTGCAGGGTCGCCATGTATTGCCGTTCGGACTCGAACGGAATCACATCGCGCCGCGGGTGCTGGTCATGGGCTGAGCGATGGTTCATCCCAACGGAATGTGCGGCCGCCAGCAGAGCCGTTTCGGTGGGATCGCCTACCCATTGGTCATCGCTACCGGCCTGTGCGTCGTTGCACAACAAGCCGGCCAGCAGGGTCTCCTGAAGAGCGAGATTGACTCCCTGGCCCGCATCGTCCATGGGCCAGAGGTCCCGCAGTGGCTGGAGAATGCCGGCGGCATAGACATGCTCGACCGTCATCCGGTTCTGGGTGAGCGTCCCTGTCTTGTCTGAGCAGATCACGGTTGTACTGCCGAGCGTCTCCACGGCAGGCAACTTGCGGATGATCGCGCGGCGTCTGGCCATCCGATGGACGCCAATGGCCAGGATGATCGTGACAATCGCCGGGAGTTCCTCTGGGATGGCACCCACGGCGAGGGCCACGGCGCCATCGAACATCTCAGCCCAATCTCGTCCCTTCGCCAGACCCACGACAAAGGTGAAGATCGCGAGCAGAACGATCAGTCGCAGCAGCGTGCGACTGAAGCCCACTAACTTGCGGGTTAAGGGAGTGGAGAGGCTGACCGCCTGATTCAGGGCCACCGAGATCTGCCCCACCTCCGTGGCATCGCCAGTGGTCACCACAACGCCTGTGCCCTGCCCTGCGATGACAAAACTCCCCGCGTAGGCCATGCAACTGCGCTCAGCGAGGGGAGCCTCTAGCTGCAACGCTCCGGTGGATTTCTCGACGGGCACTGACTCCCCAGTCAGGGCAGATTCATCGGTGCGCAAGGAGCGGACCTGCAGCAGCCGCAGATCCGCTGGAACCTTGCAGCCAGCCTCGAGCTGCACGACATCACCAGGCACCAAGGCCTCGGAATCCAGCTGCAGGGCAGCGCCATCTCGGAGCACCAAGACATCCGTGCGGACGCTGTCGGCTAAAGCCGCAATCGCGCTCTCGGCTTTGCCTTCCTGAACGGTGCCGATCACCGCATTGATCACGGTGACGCTGATGATCACCAAGGCATCCTGCGGATCACCCATGGCGAGCTTGACGGCCCCGACGATCAGCAGGGTGATCAGTAGGGGATTGTCGAACTGCTGAAGGAACCGAAGCCACAACGGCTTCAGCGGTTCTGGGCTCAGGCGATTCGTTCCGACTTGATGGACGCGCCGTTGCACTTCCGCAGGGGAGAGCCCCCGTTTGGCGTCGGTCTCGAGTGCAGCAACAACCTCACCCCCGCTTGAGACGTAAGCAGGGGTGAGGAGCGGCTGCATCGCAGGGGCATCGAGCTAGCCCTAGCGATAGCTCAAATCAGCGGACGAAGAGCATCTCCTGGTAGGTGGGCAGCGGCCAGGCGGTGTCATCCACCAGACCCTCCAGGGCATCGGCGGCCTCCCGCAGTTCACCCATGCGGACCATCAGCTGGTCGGCACAGTGACGCATGTGGGCCTCGGCGCCGTAGGGCGCATTGCCCAGAGCGGTCTCCAGGGCGGCGGCACGGTCCAGCAGCTGCTGATTCAGGCCAGCGATTTGCTGAGCGAGCGCCTTGGAGGGATTCAGGCCGATGGCCTCCTGCTCCTGCAGCGATCCAGCCAGCTCGCCGAGGTAGGCGCTGACGGCGGGGTAGAGCTGGGTGCGGGCGATCCGCACGGCCAGGCGGGCCTCCACCTCAATCGCAAGGCAGTACTGCTCGGAGTAGACCTCGTAGCGGCTCTCCAACTCAACGGGGCTGAGCACGTTGTGGCGGGAGAAGAGGTCGCGAATGGCTGGACGCTGCAGCACCGGCAGGGCATCAGCGGTGGTGCGCAGGTTCTCCAGACCACGCTCCTTGACGGCCATCTCATGCCACTCGCTGGAGTAGCCGTCGCCGCCAAAGATCACGTTGCCGTTCTCCTTGGTGATCTGCTGCAGCACCGCGAGGCTGGCCTGCTCAACGCTCTCACCCTTGGCGGTGCGGGCCTCCAGCTGATCGGCGATCCAGGCGAGGGAATCGGCCAGAACCGTGTTCAGCACCACCAGGGGACCGGCCACGGACTGGCCAGAGCCCACGGCGCGGAACTCGAAGCGGTTGCCGGTAAAGGCGAAGGGTGAGGTGCGGTTACGGTCGCCGGCGTCCTTGGGGAACTCCGGCAGGCTGTCGATGCCCAGACGCATCATTCCGCCGGTGGCCGAGCTCTTGAGCTGGCCGCCCTTGATCTGGTTGAAGACGTCCTCGAGCTGGCTGCCGAGGTAAACGGAGATGATCGCCGGAGGTGCTTCGTTGGCCCCCAGGCGGTGGTCATTGCTGGCGGTTGCAATCGCCGCACGCATCAGCGGGCCGTACTGGTGCACGCCGCGAATCACAGCCCCGCAGAACAGCAGGAACTGCATGTTCTCGTGGGGGGTGTGACCGGGATCCAGCAGGTTGCCCTGGGTGCTGTTGCCGATCGACCAGTTGACGTGCTTGCCGCTGCCGTTGACGCCGGCGAAGGGCTTCTCGTGCAGCAGGCAGGTGAAGCCATGCTTCTTGGCCGTGCTCTTGAGCACGGTCATGATCAGCTGCTGGTGATCGGTGGCCACGTTGGCCGCCTCGTGCACCGGAGCGATCTCGAACTGGCCGGGAGCCACCTCGTTGTGACGGGTCTTGGCGGGAACACCCAGGCGGTAGAGCTGGTCCTCTACGTCCTGCATGAACACCTGAACCCGCTCGGGGATAGCGCCGAAGTAGTGGTCATCGAACTGCTGACCCTTGGCCGGGGGAGCACCAAAGAGGCTGCGGCCCGAGAGCTGCAGGTCGGGGCGCAGCGCCATCAGGGCGCTGTCCACCAGGAAGTACTCCTGCTCGGCGCCGCAGCTGGAGTTGATCGGGGCGATCTCGGTCTCACCCAGCAGTTGCAGCACCCGCTTGGCCTGGCGGTTCACCGCGGCATTGGAGCGCAGCAGCGGCGTCTTCTTGTCGAGGGCCTCACCGGTCCAGGAGACGAAGACCGTGGGGATGCAGAGGGTGACGCCGTTGGGCGTGCGCATCAGCCAGGCGGGGCTGGTGGCATCCCAGGCGGTGTAACCGCGGGCCTCGAAGGTGGAGCGCAGGCCACCGTTAGGGAAGGAGGAACCGTCGGGCTCACCCTGCACCAGCAACTTGCCGGTGAAGGCGGTGATGGCACGGCCATCACTCTTGGGGGTGATGAAGCCGTCGTGCTTCTCCGCCGTCAGGTTGGTGAGCGGATAGAAGACGTGGGAGTAGTAGAGAGCGCCGCGGCTGGTCGCCCAGTCCTTCATGGCATTCGCCACGGAGTCGGCGATGGACGGGTCGATCGCACCACCTTCACGGATGGTTTTCTGAAGCGACTTGAACACCTGGCGAGGCAGGGCCTCCTTCATCCGAGCCAGGGTGAAGACGTCATCGGCCCAGATCTCGTGAAGGGCCGAAGGCTTAGTCACCGCAGCGGGCTTGCGCCGCTGAATGGTCTGCAGGGCAGCAAAACGCTCAGCGCTTGGCATGGCCACTTCGGTATCAAAGTGACACCATCATCGGCGACAGCAGGTCCGCTAGCGCAGGGTGCGCCAGTCGCCACTGGGGGTCCGGCGCTCCAGGCCAATGAACTGAGTGATCAGTTGATCCTGCATTTCAACGGGGATCGCAGGATCGATCAGCCCTTGATGGACCAGCCAGGTCAGCGCCGCGCTTTGGGCGAGCTCAAGGCTCTCGAAGCAGTCATCGAGCACTGGATGGGGTTCGCCGCCACGGTCCGTCAAACGGAATTCCACGGGGAATGAACGAAGAAGTGTCATCACCCCAAGCCTGGCGGCAACGGCGCAGCCGTGCAGCAGCGCAGGACACAGCTTCTGGTAGTCCGCTAGCTCAGCTCAAACAGCAGCAGATCCACCCCATCGGCTCCAACCTGCAGAGATGCCGGAGCCTCGCCGGCAGCCAGTCCCAGGCCATCACCCCGGACCAAGGGCTGAGGCAGGGCCAATCCACCCGTGATGATTTGCAGCCAACTGGCGCAGCGCTCGGAGGCCGGCCAGGCCAGCTCGGTCCCCGCTGGGACCTGGGCGCGCCAGAGCCGCACGGACCGATGAATCGCCATAGCCCCGTCTGCGGCCTGGGGGTCGATCAGGGGCGTCCAGCCCTCGGCCAAGGCGAAGGGCTTCTGTTCGTAGTCAGGCGGGATCCCCGCTGAGGCGGGTTCAATCCAGATCTGCAGCAGGCGGCAGGGGGCCTGGCCGCCATTGACCTCGCTGTGGACCACACCGGTGCCAGCGCTCATCCGCTGCACCTCCCCAGCCCGCAGCAGCTCGGCATGGCCCATGGAGTCGCGGTGGTGCAGCTCCCCCTCGACCATCACCGTGATGATCTCCATGTCCCGGTGCGGGTGCATGCCAAAGCCCTTGCCGGCGGCAATGACGTCGTCATTGATCACCCGCAGCGGACCGAAGCCCATCCAGGCCGGGTCGTAGTGACTGGAGAAGGAGAAGCTGTGCCAGCTGTCGAGCCAGTCGAGCTGGCTATGGAAACGCTCAGCTGCAGGACGCAACAGCGGGGGCATTACTCGGGGGCTTGAAGCCGCTGCAGTCTGGCGAGCAGGTCCGCGATGCTGTCGTCCTTGGCCGGGTGGCTGCCGTTGCTCACCAACTGACGACCCACGACGTGGGCGCCCAAGTGCGCCAATTGCAGCCGCAGAGCGGTCATCACCGTGTAACCACCGCCGCCTGAGTGGGTCGCGATCACAACGGGCCGGCCATTGAAGAGGGCCCGGAAGTCGCTGCCCTGCACCGAAAGCCAGGCGATGGCGCTGGTCAGCACCGGCGGGATCGAGCCGTTGTATTCCGGAGCGCAGATCACCCAGCGGGGGGTGGCCATCAGCTTCTGCTGCAACCCGGCGAGAGCCGCTGGGGGTCCCTGCTCCTGGGCGCGGGGCGTGAAGAGCGGCAGGTCAACGGCAGTGAGATCCAGAACCTCAGCACTACAGCCTTGGCTCTGGGCGGCCGCCGCAAAGCGCTCGGCCAGCTTGAGGTTTTCGCCATTGCTGGCGCTCAGGACGAGAACGTCAGCCATTACTTCACGCCAGGGATGAAGCGGCGCTCGTGGTCACCGCCTTTGAGCATCCGGTTCCAATAGACCCAGGGCAGCACCACGCTCTTCATGATCCACATGCTCCAGCGCTCCTTGGTGGGATCCAGGGGGAAGGAGGGGGTGGGCTGCTGCTCGTAGTTGAACTCGGCCATGATCGTCTTGCCGTAGCCGGTGATCAGCGGGCAGCAGCTGTAGCCGTCGTAGGACCCCTGACCCTGGCCGCCCTCAAGCTGAGCCAGCAGGTTGGTCACCAGGACCGGGGCCTGACCGCGCACCGCGGCGGCGGTCTTGGAGTTGGGAATGCCGCCCACATCACCGATGGCAAAGACGTTGGGGAAGCGCACGTGCTGGAGGTTGTGCTTGCCCACCTCGACAAAGCCACTAGCGGCAGCCAGGGGGCTCTGGGCCACGACGTCCGGGGCCGCCATCGGCGGGGTGACGTGCAGAAGCTCGTAGTTGATGACCTCCTCGCGGGGCTCCTCGCCCTCTTTGCTGACCTTGAAGACCGCCTCTTTGCTCGCCGGCCTGACCTCGATCAGGGTGTGGGAGTAGCGGGCATCGATGCCTTTGCGGGCCACCACCTCCCGCAGGGGCGCGGCATAGGTGGGGACGCCAAAGATTCCAGGGGTGGCCGTGGCGTAGATGACCTTGCTCTTGGCCGCGATGGCGGGATCGCGCTTGATCGCGTCATCGGCCAGGTAGGCGATCTTTTGCGGCGCACCGGGGCACTTGATCGGCATGGGCGCGCAGGTGAAGACCGCGTTGCCTCCCTTGAAGTTCTGGATGCACTCCCAGGTGTAAGCAGCGAAATCCTTGGAGTAGTTGCTACAGACGCCGCCTTTGCCCAGAGCATCAGGCAAGCCCTTGATGGCCTCCCAGTTGAGCTTCATCCCGGTGGCCACCACCAGGGCGTCGTAGGTCAGGGTTTGACCAGCGCTGGTGCTGACGCTGTTGCTCTCGGGGGTGAAGCCCGCAGCGGACTCACGGATCCAGGTGACACCCGCGGGAATCAGGCTGGCCTCGTTGCGGCGGGTCTGCTCCAGGCTGAAGACCCCGCCACCGACCAGGGTCCAACCCGGTTGGTAGTAGTGGTCGCTCGAGGGCTCAAGGATCGCGATGTCCAAGGCCGGACGGGCCTTCTTCAGGCGAGCCGCCACCGTGATTCCAGCGGCGCCGCCGCCCACGATCAATACCTGGTGATGGCCCATGGCCGCTGAATCAAGACGCGCTTACCCCAGATCTAACCAGAAGGGGGCCAACCAGGCAGCCCCGCCGCAGGATTCCAGACGGCAATGGACAAATAAAGAAGGACTCGGCCGCAATGAGACCTAAGCAGAAATACTCAAAACCTATCCCATACTCATAACGACTACGACTTAGCGCTTATGCTGTCCGCAGTTGATGCGAGTCGATGAACACCAGCAATCCCGGCACCCTGCAGAACCTCGAGGCGGCTTTTGGCGGCGAGAGCATGGCCAACCGCAAGTACTTGTTTTTCGCCGATCTGGCCAAGCAACTCGGCCATGGCGAACTGGCGCGGCTGTTCCGGGAGACCGCCCAGCAGGAAACCGAGCACGCCTTTGCCCACTTCCGCCTGCTGCACCCCGAATTAGTAGTGGAGAACCCTGAGGCCTTGAGCCAGGACGCCAAGGACGCACTGCTGGCGCGCTGCCTCGAGCTGGCCATTGAAGGGGAGACCTACGAGTTCGAGGTGATGTACCCCGAGTTCGCCGCCCAGGCGCAGCGGGACCGCGACCAGGGAGCCGTGGCGGAATTCAACGAACAGATCGATGAATCCAAGGAGCACGCCGGCGTGTTCCGAACCGCCGCTCGCAACTTCGGACTGCTGGCGCCCGTGGAGCAGCACCACGCCGGCCGCTACAGCCAGGCCCTGCAGTCCCTAACCGGCGCCGGCAGTGGAGACAACAGCGCAACGCCCACCGCAGGGCGCTGGATCTGCAAGGTCTGCGGCGTGATCTACGACCCCGCCCAAGGGGACCCCGATTCAGGCATTGCCGCCGGCACACCCTTTGAGTCGATTCCCGAGGACTGGAGTTGCCCCATCTGCGGGACCCGCAAGAGGAACTTTGTGCCTTACCAGGGCTAGTCGTTAATCGGATGGCCCCATGGACATCGCGCGGTTCAAGACCAAGGTTTTGATGATCGCGCGATCCCTCTCCACATACATTTCCTCCCAATGGGAAGGCTTCGACTTGCCAACCAAGACCTGAACATCGTCCTCGATCTCTGCAAAGAGCTCATCCACAAACCCATCGGGATGGGACCCAAAGGTTTTGTAGTCAGCGAGAGCTTTATCGAGACGCTTAATCAGGCGAGTCGTACGCGACATGGGCCAATCCGAACCAGATCAAGATTAATCAGCTACAAGGTATCGATCAACACACATCGTGCGGATCATGGCTAGCGGGGCGCAATGAGCGGGGAGCCCAGCTGATCACAACGAATCAAGGCTGATTGTCCTGTGTCCAAGTTCTCTAACCGCTGCAGCTCACTGCCTGTTTCCGTGGCCCAAAGACAGGCTTCTCGGGCTGCCGTCTCGAGATCATCGAACGCAAGCTCCATCAGGACAGGCGCTCCGTCGCATTCAACGCGATAAACAGGCAAAAGAAGGCCGCAACCTGGGGATACGCTGGCCCCAAACCAGAAGCCATCGCCTTAATCGATCGTTAATCACTGGTAAGGGCAAAGGGATGACAAGAAGCCACCCATTCGCGCAATGGGTGGCTGAGCTTGCCACCGCAGTCCTCTCTGCAAACCAGCGGTAACTGAATTCTTACCAGATGGTTCTATCTGTGGTGTGCCAAGCATCACTGTTGCTTGGGTTTAAGAACACAGGAAGCAGTGCTTGCTTCGGCACCCAGCAATCCAAAGAATTGCTCGGTAGGCACTAGATCGATGTCTGATCGAAAGCTGGCCGTCCTGTCGATCGCCATGGCAATCCTGGTGGCACAGGGCCTAACGCGGGTTGGAGTGCCAGTTGGCCCTGCGTTGTCAGGGCAATCGGGACTGTCGATCTCTGCGTCCAAATAATTTTTTTGTGCAGATGGTTTGGTATGTCCTGGGACTGGGGTTCTGTCTGCGGCTTCTGCTGGCTGCACTGATCCCACCGGGATACGACGAGGCCTATTACGTCTTCTACGGCAGACAGCTTGATCTCAGCTACTTCGACCATCCGGTTGCCGTTGGGATCTGGTCCTGGGCTGGACAGCATTTAGGTAGCAACACCCTGGCCCTGAGGCTGCCGTCGCTCCTGAGCTACACAGCGGCCTTGGCACTTCTGGCCGATGCAACGAAGCGCTGGTATGGCAAGGCGGCTCAGCTCTGGTTGGCACTGCTTGGAAGCAGCTGCCCGCTTCTGTTCATCTGCGGAGGCGTTCTCCTGCTTCCAGACAGCCCGCTGCTGCTCGGCCTTGCCCTGTTGCTCTGGTGGCTCTCGCGTCACCCGGTGATCACTCCGTCGACGGCCAGTGAGGCGCTTGAGCTTGGCGGGATTGCCGCTGCGATCACACTCTCGAAATATCACGCCTTCATCGTTCTTGCCTCCCTGCTCGTTGCCTCATTGAGCACCTCAAGGTCGAGGCAGCAATGGAGCCAACCCTGGCCTTACCTCAGTCTTCTGTTTTGGGCCGCTCTGGCCGCTCCCCTCTGGCTTTGGAATATCCAGCACGACTGGATTTCATTCGCCTTTCAATCAGGCAGAGCCGGAGCAAACAATAGTTTCGCGCTCGGCAATTCAGCCCTGTTCCTCCTGACACAACTCGGGCTGCTGTTCCCCAGCGTTGGGATCACCCTGCTGTCGGTGCTCTGGCCGAGCCATCAGGGCGCGTGGAACGTCAATCCGGCGACCCCACTCCTGCGGATGCTCTCGATCCCGCAATTGTTGGTCTTCACCGTTCTGGGAGGACGCATGCAGGTGATGGCCAGTTGGCTGGTCCCGGCCTGGTGGATCGCTCTACCGCTGGCCTCCGCCTGGATCGCATCCAAGGGGTGGAATTCACGCCGGGTGCGCGGAGGCGTTGTCCTCACGGGCTGCACCCTTCCGCCTCTGCTGTTGGTGGCCGGGCTGCAAATGCGATGGGGAATCCTTCAGCGCTGGATTCCAACCAGAGAAGACCCGTCCGCCCAGCTGATGCAGCCTGCCGAGGTGCGGAAGGCCTTGCGCGCCAACCCCGAGATCTGGAGCGCCATTCAGAAGGCGGATGTCATCGCCTCCCACCGCTATGAGATCCCAGGATTTCTGGCGCTGGCGCTTGGCAAGGAGGGATCGAGGCGCTTCACGACCTTGAGCAACGACCCACGCGGCTTTGCCTACTGGCCCTCACTCAACCCAGGCAAGACAACCCAGGGGGTGTTGATTGCCCCGGTCGAACCGGGATCGCCTCTCACGAAACGTGACTTCCCGAAGCCAGTTGATCAGATCAAATCCCTCGGGACAGTCACAGTTCAACGCGCCGGTCAGGACGCCCTTGACCTTGAAGTCGTCAGCTTTGAAGCGGGCCCAGGCGATTACCCGTGGCCCTACCGGCGCTTGAGGTCAGAAATGCCAGCTACTCGCCTGCACCGTTGATTTCGACGACCCAACTGCCGAGGTAGCCCGAGATTGGAACAGCACCTGGAGCCTGTCCGAGGGCGTTGAACTGATACATCCCCGCGCTGGGGTTGAAGATCTGCATGTAGACGCCGATCGTGGTGCCGGTTGCGACAGGCCGATCCGGGAAGATCTCGATCGCAGTGCCATCGGGTGCGACCTCCACCGTCGCCGGGATGGTCTCCAGACAGCGGGTCTTCGAGGCAATGCCTCCCTGCTTGATTGTGCAAAGACTCACGTCGGAGGGGTTGATCTTCGCGTCGAAATAGGAAGGGACTGAAATTGCGAGCTTGAGCAGGGCAGTTTTGCGGTCTTTCGGACCCAACACCAAGTAGTAATCCGATCGGGCTCCCGCATCAGCCAGGGTCAAGAAGTAATAGAGCTTCCGGAAGTCGCGAGAATTGTCCCAGCGAAACTCAAAGCCTGAGCTCGAGCCTGCCTGCGCATGAGCGACCGGCGCCGACAAGGGAGCGGCAAGCGCCAAGCAAAAGGCAGAGAGAGGCAGCAGTCGCTTGATCAACTGAGTGGATCTTTTACGCATGGCCAAACTTTATCGATCGAGGCGCCTGCTCGATCCTGGACAGCCCATCAACTGACTGGAGACGGGCTTCAATCTGCTCCTACGACAAGGAGATGGAGCGAACAGACCGCGAGGAGTTCCACCTGAAGTTAAGAATCAGTTAAGGGCACTTAAATAAGTACTTAAGAGCTTCAATTGCTGGTTCCAGCTTGTATGCAGGCACACAATCTGCATGCAGCCGTAATTACCGAGTGGTAATTTTTCGCTAGCTAATTTTTAGCTGACTCATTTTTGGGTCGTCTCAATTCCTCTTTTGGTGTGAGGACCAATGAAACTGTTCCAGAAGCTTCTTCTGGCGCCTGCAGCTCTGGGCCTTCTGGCTCCTGTTGCTGCAAACGCCGCTGACGTCAACCTCTCCGGCTTCAGTGCTTACAGCACCGAAGAGCAGGTGACTTCGATCACCCAGTTCTCCGACGTGCAGCCCACCGACTGGGCCTACCAGGCACTGAGCAACCTGATCGAGCGCTACGGCTGCGTCGCTGGCTACCCCAACGGCACCTTCCGCGGCAACCGTGCGATGACCCGCTATGAAGCGGCCGCACTGCTGAACGCTTGCCTCGACCGGATCACTGAAGTGACCGACGAGCTCAAGCGCCTGATGAAGGAATTCGAGCGTGAGCTCGCCATCCTCAAGGGCCGCGTCGACGGCCTCGAGGCCCGCGTGGGCGAACTGGAAGCAACCCAGTTCTCCACCACCACCAAACTCGAAGGCGACTACTACTGGGCCCTGGGCGGCGTTACCGCCACCGGCGGCAACAGCAACAGCGCTGGTACCGGCAGCAAGGACTGGTACAACAAGAACTACGGCGCCATGCACATGGTGTACGACGCTCGCTTGAACCTCAAGACGAGCTTCACCGGCAAGGACTTGCTATACACCCGTCTGCGCGCTGGCAACTTCGACAACAGCCCCTTCGATGGCAAAGGCTTCAAGCTGACCAAGTTTGACAAGGCCGAAGCCACCGATAACGCTGTCATCATCAGCCGCCTTTACTACCGCTTCCCCGTCGGTAAAGAGTTCAAGTTCGCCGTTGGTCCCGTTGCTCGTAACACCGAGTTCCTGGGCACCAAGCCCTTCTATTACAAGGGTTGGTCTGGTCTGGACTTCTTCCAGCTCTTCGGCGCTCCTGGCACTTACAACAAGGCCACCGGCTCCCTGGTTGGTGCCATCTGGAAGCAGAAAGTGAAGAAGGGCCAGCCCTACTTCACGGTCTCCAGCAGCTATGTCGCCGCAAAGCCCAATGGTTCTGATGGCAGCCGCGGCATCATGACCAGCAAGAGTGAGGCCTCGACCCTGACTCAGCTGGCCTACAACGCCAACCAGTGGAAGGCCAGCTTCGGCTGGAACTACACCCAGTGCGGTGACGACACCACCCGCTCTGGCACCCAAGCCGCAATGGTTGACATCCCTTGCAACGGCATCGACGGCAACATCGTTGACGCACGTACTGAGGGCCACCGCAACGGCTTCGCCGCAACTCTTGCCTGGCGTCCCAAGAAAACCGGCCTGATCCCCTCGATCAGCACCGGCTGGGGTTACAACGCTTACTCCTACAGCACCCCTTACACCGGCAGCAAGCCTGCTCAAACCGGTGCCGCTAACAAGAGCACTGGCCAGCCCAACATTGCTGGCAACCTGAACGTCATGAACATTCAGTCCACACAGTCCTGGACTGTTGGTCTGCAGTGGGATGACGCCTTCGCCAAGGGCAACACCGGCGGCTTTGCCATCGGTCAGCCCACCTTCGTCACCAGCACCCGCAACGGCACTACCCCGTTCGACGCTGGCTACGTGATGGAAGGCTTCTACAAGTTCCAGGTCAGCGACAACATCGCTGTGACCCCGGTGCTCTTCTACATGAGCAACCCCAGCTCCGCCGGTGCTGGTTATGCGCAGACCTCCAACCAAGGTTCCAACCTGGGTGTCTTCGGTGGCGCTCTGACCACCCGCATCAAGTTCTGATCTAGCGATCGGAGCAAGACGCAAACTCCTCACGCATCCACTCACACACCAAACCCACGGCCCCCTGTTTCGGCAGGGGGCTTTTTTCTGCAACTACCAACCACCAAGCGAACGCCTCAGCTTTAGTGTGGGTTTCAGAACAAACCGACGGCATGGGGCCCGACAGCATCAGCCAGGACAGCCAGCAGCGCTCGGCCTCCAACACCAGCCTCAAATGGGGCAGCGATGGCGAGCTCTCTCCGGTGGATCTGCAGAAGGTGCTCGAGCGGCTGACCAACCCTGATCTCACCCAGTGCGAGCTCGACGAGCAGAACCCCAGCTGATCCCGCTGAAAAGGTGTCCTGGGCTACAAGCCCCCGCCTTAAGAATGGGTGGATGAGTACGCCCTCACCAGCCAGCAACGCCGCGCGTCTGTTGGTGGTCGAAGACGACGACACCATCCGCGAAACCGTCTGCGAAGCGCTGGAGCTCGAGGGCTTTTCCGTCACCCCAGCCACCAACGGCCAGAGCGCCTGGGATCGGCTGAAACGGGACCCCTTCGAACTGATCGTTCTCGATGTGATGCTCCCTGGCATCAACGGGCTGGATCTCTGCCGCAAGTTGATCGAGTTGCCGCAACGGCCCCTGGTGCTGATGGTGAGCGCCCGGGACACCGAAACCGATCGGGTGCTCGGCCTCGAGCTCGGGGCCGATGACTACCTGGTGAAACCCTTTGGCATCCGCGAACTCGTGGCCCGCTGCCGGGCGCTCCTGCGCCGCCACCAAGCCAGCGATCAACAGCCCAGCGAACTCAAAGCGGACAACCTCAGCCTCTTCCCGGCTGAATGCCGCGTCTGCCTCGATGGTCTTGAGCTGAAGCTCTCCCCCAAGGAGTTCAAATTGCTCGAGCTCTTTATGCAAAACCCCAAACGCGTCTGGAGCCGCGAGCAACTGATTGAGCAGGTCTGGGGCTTCGACTACATCGGCGACAACAAGACCGTGGATGTGCACATCCGCTGGTTGCGCGAAAAGATTGAAGAGGACCCCTCCAACCCGAGCAAACTGGTGACGGTGCGGGGATTCGGCTATCGCTTTGGCTAGGCGATGACGATGCAGACCGCCCTACCGCTGGCCCTGGGTTTTGGGCTGGGCGCCCTCAGTGTGGGTCTCTGGCGCGAAGGGAATCGCAAGAAGAAGGTCATGGCCACCCGCCTTCGGCGGCGCCAACCGATCCCTGAACTGCAGTTGCGCGAATGGATCAGCGCCGCACCGCAGGGCTGGCTGGTGCTCGATGCCCAAAACCGAATCGAGATCATCAATGAGCGGGCTGAGTCCCTCTTGGTCAAAGAGAGTTCGCTCGCTCCCCAGCTCCAACACCTCAATGACCTGGAGCCCAGCGCCGAGCTGCTGCACCTGCTGGAGCTCAGCCGCAACACCCGCCTGGCCCAACGCGGGGAATGGAGCCTCGGGCGCAATGACCTCTCGGTGCGAGTGATGCCCGGCGAGAGGGGCTGGCTGGCCCTTCAGATCGACGGCAGCAACCCCCTGAAAAATCAGCTCAAGCAGCAGGAGCAGTGGGTCAGTGATGTGGCCCATGAGCTCAAAACCCCGATCACGGCCCTGCGGCTGGTCAGTGAGAGCCTGGCCCTCAGGGCCGAGGGACGCCAGGCGGTCCTGGTGGAGCGACTGGAGAAGGAACTCGAGCGATTGCAGCGGTTGGTGGGGGATCTGCTGGATCTCTCCAGACTCGACAACACCCTGGTGAGCCGCCGCAAGCGACCCGCCTGCATCGACCCAAGGGATGTCGTTGGCCAGGCCTGGTCCACCCTGCAGGAACTGGCTCAGCCCCGGGGCATTGACCTCAGCGTTCAGCCGATGCGCGATCAGGCCAGACAGGTGGCCGTCGATCCGGCTCGCCTGCACCAGGCCCTGTTCAATCTGATCGACAACGCACTGCGCTACAGCCCCGATGGCAGCAGCATTGAGCTCTCGATCGAGGAGCGGGACCGCTGGTGCCTGATTGCCGTGCGCGACCGGGGCCCGGGGCTCAGCGAAGAGGACCTCGAGCGGATGTTCGAGCGCTTCTACAGAGGGGATCCAGCCCGTGTCCGGGGTCCAGGGAGCGGGAGCGGACTGGGGCTTGCCATCGTTCGCCAGATCGCCCTCAGCCAAGGGGGCCTGGTGCGGGCCCGGAACCACCCGGAGGGAGGAGCGGTGATTGAGCTGCTCCTCCCCAAGGCCTAAGCCTTAGGCGGCTGCGCTAATCGGCAGGTTGCAGATCACCAGCTGGCGCTGGCTGCTGAGCTTGAGCCAGCCTTCCTCCTTGAGCAGACCCAAGACCCGAGTCACCGTGACGCGGGTGGTGCTCAGGGCACCGGCAATGTCCTGGTGGGTCAGGCGCAGGTTCAGGCGTAGGCCGTCTTCGCAGGGCTGGCCATACTCCTCAGCCAGCAATTCCAGAAAGCCCCGGACCCGGTCTTCGACGCGGCGCAGACCCAACAGGGAAATGAGCGCCTCGGACTGACGGGTCCGGCTGATCAGCGCCAGCATCAAGGTGCTAGCCAGGTGGGGGGTCTGCTGGATCTCGTCCATCGAGAGGCAGAGCAGATCGCAATCGCTCAGCGTCGTGGCTTCGTAGAGATCGAGGTTGCTGAGCGGTTCACCGAAGGGTTCATTCGGTCCCGCCAGGCCCAGGAGAACATCCTCCCCCTGCTCATTCATCGAGCTCAGCTTGACCATCCCGCGGGCCACCAGCCAGACGTGGTGGCGAAGCATGGGCACGCGACTGCCGGCCGTCAGGCTGACCAGATCGCGTCGCTGGAACGTGTCTTCGAGCATGCTCCGCGAGCTCGAGGAACGGCTAGGTGTGAAAACCATGGAGCGATGTGCTCAGGCGTCCAGCGGACTGTATGGAGGGTGACGAGACGCGCAACAAAGGCTGGGTAGGCATTTGGTTAAGCGTCGGTTAGCCCCAGCAGCCTGCCGTGAAGCCGCAGGCGCTGCTCCTTGGAAGACCAGGGCGACGAGAGCTCCAACCAGCGCAGCCAAGCCTGGTCCTGGGCGACCCGCAGCTGATCCCAAAACAGGGGCAGGGCCTTTTTCGGATTCAGATCCAGGCTGCTGTGCAAGGCCTCCCGCAGCACAGCCAGGTCATTGAGGTCCCCCAGGCAATCCTGCAGAGCCTTGAGCTGGGCCAGCAGGGAGCCATGGTCCGCCACACCAGAGCGGTGCAAATGGGCCAAGCCATAGCGGCAGGTCTTCAGGCGCTTGCGCAGCTGATGCAATGCGGCGGCGGCCGTTGGCGCCTCCGTCCAACCGGGCAGCAGGAAGAGATCGCCCAGCAGTTGCCCCTGGAGCTCAGGCAACCAATCCCGCAGGGGCTGATCGCCAAGGGCGCTGCCTTGGGGCTGTTTGATCCAGGCCTGCAGGCGAGCAAGCAGCTTGAGGTAGCGCTGACTGCGCAAGGTCTCAGTCAGTTCAGCGAAGGCCAAACGGCGCTCTCGCTTGAGCTGTTTGCGAAAGGGCTTAAGCGCTGACGCCTCGGGTCCCGGCAGCAGCGGTAGCCATCCCGTCTCGATCCGCTGGCGCAGGACGTCCAGGTCCCTCGTGAGCCCAAGCCTCCGTCCCAGCTTGGCGATCCGTGCGGAGCTGACCTCCTCAGGCCAGACACCCACCGCCGAAAACTGAAGTCGAAGCGTTTTTAACTGACGCAGCTGGACCCTGAGCTGGTGCAGGGGTTCAGGGTCCTGATCCGCAAGGACGTCGGCCTGAAGAGCAACGATGCGGCGGAGGCTCTGGCCCATGGCCCCCTGCAGGTAGGCCAAACAGGTGACACCGGGATCAGGACGAAAGGAGCCCATGGCCGTCAGTGCGGCAGGCTCTAGAGCTAACGCCGCTGCAGGCCCCTTGGATTAACGGGGAATTAATGCTGGCTGCTCAAAAAAACAAGCGAGCAGGCCGCGATCCACTCTCCAGGAATTGATCGCTCCAACGGGACTCCTCTACAGGCGCCGGACGATCGGCCTGGACACAGGCGGTGGTGTCCTCAGGGCCAGCCTGGTTGCTGTTCTCGGGAAGCGAAGAGGCCGAGGCGCTGTTGGCTTCGATCACAGGAATGACCCAAAACCTGAGTCTAGCCGTTCTCAACGGTGCTGTCCTTAAACAAGATCAGCAGAAAGAATTAAAGGGTCCGCATCTTGGTGACCTGATCGAGCTCAGGTACACCCGAGAACCGGTTGAACTGGCTCACCGCAGCCAAGCACAGTCCTTGAATTAAAAGGCAGGCCAATGAGGACCTCAACCAACGCGATGCCACAGCCCCTGTGCAACAGATTCATTCGATCAGAGATCCCTAGCCCTGCACAGTCGTCAGCGTCACAAACAAAAGAAAGCACCACCACAGCAAACAAGTGCAGCGACATAACAAGCCCTTAACCTTGACGTGCTAAGCCCATGTCCATGGATGGAGGATGGGTCAAAGGCCAGCGCTATCTCAACCGTGAGCTGAGTTGGATTGCCTTTAATCAACGCGTCCTTGAACTCGCGGTCGACACCAAGACGCCTCTACTCGAGCAGGCAAAGTTCAGCGCTATTTTTAGCAATAATCTTGATGAGTTTTTCATGGTCAGGGTGGCCTCCCTGATCGCACAAGTTGAATCGCAGTCAAGCCGGTGCAGCATTGATGGACGTTCAGCAGAGCAACAGCTCGAGGCGGTTCAAAAACGGCTCGAACCACTGCTGAAGCAACAACAACAGCACCTCAACCGACGACTCCGGCCGCAGCTCGAGCGGCGGGGGGTTGGAATCCTGGACCATCGACAACTCTCAAGACGTCAAAAGGATTGGCTGGCGAGTTTTTTCCGCAACAAGATCCAGCCCGTCCTGACGGCCACGCGGCTGAACACGCCGGGGATCCCCTTCCCCTTTATCAGCAGCCTGAGCCTGAATCTGGCCGTTGAAGTCCGCGGCCAAGCAAGCGGCAACCGGGAACTGATCAGGATCAAGCTTCCCAAGAAAAACAGTCCCCGTTTCATCACCCTGCCGGAGGCCCTCCATGGAGAGCGCTCAGAGGCGATTCATCTCTGCGTACCGCTGGAGCAGGTGATGGAGCACAACCTCAAGGCCCTCCTACCCGGCCGTCAGATCACCAGCGTCAGCGTGTTTCGCGTCACCCGGGATGCCGATCTGGCCCTGCGGGAAGAAGAGGCCGAGGATCTGATGGAGGCGATGCAAACCAGCCTGCGCCGCAGGACAGCGGGGGGTGAGGTGGTGCGCCTGGAACTCAGCGCTGGCACCCCAGCGGCAGTGCAACGGCAGCTGACCGCGGGGATGGGCGTTCCCAGGGCGCGGGTGAATCGGGTCGATGGATTACTGGGCCTCGATGACCTGATGGAGCTGCAGGGAATTAATGCACCAACGCTGAAACAACCTCCCTTTCGCGGCTCCACTCCGGCTCCCTTGCAACGCTGTCAAAGCCCAGAAGAAGGTCGCCAGGCCAGCGAAAGCATCTTCCGTGTCATTCGCCGCGGGGATGTCCTGCTGCACCATCCCTTTGATCGCTTTGAGACGACGGTGGAGGAGTTCATCCACCAGGCCTCCTTGGATCCCAGCGTTCAGGCCATCAAGATCACGCTCTATCGCGTCTCCAAGGACTCGCCGATCATTGCCAGCCTGATCGCAGCCGCCGAGGAGGGCAAACAGGTGCTGGCCTTGGTGGAGCTCAAGGCACGCTTTGATGAGGACAACAACATCAGGTGGGCGCGGCAACTAGAGCGCTCCGGGGTGCACGTGGTCTATGGCGTCATCGGCCTCAAAACCCACACCAAAATTGCCCTCGTCATTCGCCGCGAGAAGGGCACACTTCAGGCCTATAGCCATGTCGGCACGGGCAACTACAACTCCAAAACCGCGGCGCTCTACACCGACCTCGGTCTGCTCTCCGCCGACCCGGCCCTAGGGCAGGACTTGATCAGCCTGTTCAACTACCTCACGGGGTTCTCAAAACAGAGCGCCTACCGCAAATTGCTCGTCGCTCCAACAACCCTGAGGGCCGAGATGCTGAAACTGATCGATCGCGAGATCGAGCATGCCCGCACCGGTCTGCCCAGTGGAATCAAGGCGAAGATGAATGCGCTCGTGGATCAAGGCTTGATTGACAAGCTCTACGACGCCTCGGCGGCTGGAGTGAAGATTGAGCTGATCGTGCGGGGAGCTTGCAGCTGCACCAGCGGCATCGCCGGGCTGAGCGAGACCATCCGGGTGCGCAGCATTGTGGGTCGTTTCCTCGAGCACTCCCGCCTGTTCTGGTTCGAGAACAACGGCCAGCCCCAGGTCTGGTTCGGCAGCGCCGATTGGATGCCGCGCAATCTCGATCGGCGGGTGGAGGCCGTGGTGCCGGTTGAAAACCAGGAGCTGGTGGGCCGGATCCAGCAGCTCCTGGAGCTCTACCTCCAAGACAACCAGGCCTCCTGGCACCTCCAAAGCGATGGCCGCTACAGAGCTCCCGAACCCGCTCAGGGTGGAAGCAGTGCCCAAGTACAGCTGATGCGCGGCGTGTGATGGGAGCGCTCTGGGAGCTCGCCCTGACCTGTCTGCGCCTTGGCACGGTGGCCTTAGGCGGACCGCAAGCCCACTTAGCGCTGCTGCAGGAGACGTTTGTCGAGCAACGGCACTGGATTGACGCCGAGCAGTTTGAAGAGGGACTGGCGCTGTGCGAGGCGCTGCCCGGACCATCGTCGAGTCAGATGGCGATCTATTTGGGCTGGAAGCGCTGCGGCCTACTTGGGGGGCTGGTCAGCGGCCTCTGTTTTTTGCTGCCAGGTCTGTTGGTTGTGCTCGCCCTCAGTGCCCTCTGGAGGGTGAGCCAAGACATCGAGAGCCTGCGCTCAATCTCATCGGTGATGCAACCGGTGGTGGTCGCGGTGATCTGGGCCTTTGCCTGGCAACTCTTTCAACGCCGGCAGGCGCGATGGCAGCGCTGGAGTGCAGTAGCGCTATTTGCACTGCTGGCCCTCAGCCAGGAGCTGGCGGTCACGATCCCCCTCGGTCTGGTGCTCCTGGCGGGCGGTCTGCTGCGCATGGCCTGGAGCGGCTCAGCACCAGCACTCGCCCTCTGGCCCTGGATGGGTATTGAGGATCTGGCGCTGATGGCGACAGCCAACCCACACCTTCAACTCCTGGCGGACTTGAGCGACGTGTTTCTCAGGGCGGGGCTGCTGATCTTTGGTGGCGGCTTTGTGATCATTCCGCTTCTCGAAGGGCCGGTGCTCGAGCATGGCTGGATGAGCAGCGGGGCCTTTCTTGATGGCATCGCCATTGGACAACTCTCCCCAGGGCCGGTGGTGCTAACCAGTGCCTTCATCGGTTTTCAAGCGGGGGCAAACCTGGCGGGGGGCTGGTTTGCGATCGCAGCCGCCTGTACGGCAACAGCAGCGATATTCCTGCCCAGCTTTGGTTTCATTCTTTTGGCTGCACCACTGATCGAGCGCCTGCGCACACGTCCCTGGGTTCAGGCCTTCCGCGAAGGAATCGTGACGTGCATCCCGGCGGTGGTCGCGGTCGCGGCGCTGCGGTTGAGCCTGGAGAGCCTCAACAGCCTGGGCAGCTGGAGTGGGGGAGGCCAGTGGTCAGTGCTGCTTGCCGCCTTAGTGCTGCGACTGAAATGGAAGCTCTCTCCAGCAGCACTGCTGATGGGAGCAGCTGCGTTTGCACTTCTGCTAAGGCCTTAGGCCTCAACCTTCGAACAGGTTGGAGCGACTCAGACCCAACTCGCGCCAGAGCTTCTTGATCTCGTCGTAGGCCGCATCTTGGGTGATCTTGCCGTTGCCTTGGAGGCCAACAATCAAACCCACCCGGTCAGCAAAGCGTTCCAGGTTTTGATGAAACAGCAATCGCTCTGGTGACCAGTCCGGGCCCCGGTAATGGCTAAAGGCTTCGAGGGGTGTTGGACCGTGATCAGAACGCTCTGAGTCACTGGGCTGAAAGGAGTGCATGACGAGTTGCTGACCAATCAACCAAAGCGACCAGAGACGTAGTCCTGGGTGGCCTGCTGACGGGGAGCATTGAAAATGGTCTCGGTGTCAGCAAATTCCTCAAGGCAGCCGACCTTGGCGTCGGTGTCATCGAAGGTATTGACGTTAAAGAAGCCCGTCATGTCGCTGACACGAACGGCCTGCTGCATGTTGTGGGTGACGATGACGATCGTGTAGCTGTTCTTGAGCTCATGGATCATCTCCTCAATCTTCAAGGTGGAGATCGGATCCAGCGCTGAGCAGGGTTCGTCCATCAGGATCACCTCGGGTTCGACCGCAATCGTGCGGGCAATGCAAAGGCGCTGCTGTTGACCACCCGAGAGGGCATAACCGCTCTCAGCCAGCTTGTCCTTGGTTTCATCCCAGAGCGCCGCCTTGCGCAGCGACCGCTCCACCAGTTCATCCATATCGCCTGAATAGCCATTAATCCGGGCACCAAAAGCGATGTTCTCGTAGATGCTTTTTGGAAAAGGGTTGGGCTTCTGGAAGACCATGCCAATGCGGCGGCGAACCTCCACCGGATCAACCGCCGGGGAATACATGTCATGGCCATCGAAAATCACGCGGCCCTGCAGGGAGCAACCATCGATCAGATCATTCATGCGGTTGAGCGACCGCAAGACGGTGCTCTTACCGCAGCCCGAGGGGCCAATAAAGGCCGTGACCTGATGGCGGGGAATCTCCATATGAACCCCACGCACAGCCACGTTCGAGAAATAGCTGATGCTGACGTTCTCCAGCTCGAGGCAAGAGGTGGAAGAAGCAGGGGATTGAGTCATGGCTAACTGGGAAGGCAAGAAGAACGGAACGGGAAACGAAAACAGTTCGAGGGAGGCCTAGACGGAGGTGACACGCGAAATCCATCGCGCCAAGAGATTGGAGAGGAGGATCATCACCACCAAGACGAAGGAAGCGGCCCAAGCCAAGTTGTTCTGAAACTCCAGGGGCATGATCGCGAAGTTGTAGATCAATACCGACATCGAAGCGATCGGACCCAGCACCCCTTCAGGCCAGAAGGGAGAAAACAATGCCGTGAAGATCAAGGGTGCTGTTTCACCTGCAGCACGCGCGATTCCAAGCACAACACCTGTGGCGATCGAGGTCAAGGAAGCTGGGAGGGTGACCTGGGTCACCGTGACAAATTGGGATGCCCCCAGTCCAAGCGAACCCCAACGCAATTCGTTGGGGACCAACTTCAGGGCCTCATCGGTGGTCTTAATCACCGTCGGCAGCATTAACACGGACAGGGCAATACCGCCGGCAAGGGCGCTGTAGCTCTGACCGAAAAGCAGGCGTGTGCTGACGATTAAGCCGTATACAAAAACACCGCAGATGATCGAAGGCACGCCGGACAACACGTTCGTGCCGAAGCGGACAAAGGAGGCAAACGAACCCGAGCGGGAGAACTCCGCCAGGTAAATCCCCCCACCAATGCCGACAGGAACGGCAATCAAGCTGGCGATCAAGGTGACGACAATCGTGCCGATGATGGCATTACCAATCCCTCCCTCTTCAAGGCCGGGGGGAGGGGGAAGCTCCGTCAGCAGTGAGACTGAAAGGAACGATCCACCCTTGAGCAGCACATACCCCAGGACCAAAATCAAGGGGAGAACGGCAATGCAAGAGAAGCCAACCGCAACGGCGGTCAAGGCGAAATTCCAGCGATTGCGCGGAAGCTTTGGGTTGAAATAAAGCGATCGGTTGGGCCTAGACAGTGCCATAACAGTTCTCCAGCTAGGCGTACTTCAGACTGAGGCGGCGCACAATCCACTGCGCCAGGACATTGACGATCAAGGTCATGATCATCAAGACAAATGCTGCATACATCAGCGCTGAGATTTGAATGCCATCGGCCTCACCGAATTGGTTGGCGAGCATGGCCGAGATGGTGTTAGCTGGAGCCAACAGACTCAGGCTGAAGTTATTGGAGTTTCCAATAATCATTGTGACGGCCATGGTCTCGCCCATGGCCCGGCCCAGGGCCAACATCACACCACCGGTGATTCCTGAGACAGCAGCAGGAAGAATCACCTGAACGATGGCCTGCCAACGGGTTGTACCCACCCCATAGGCGGCCTGCCTGAGTTCATTGGGCACCTGCTGCAGCGAGTCCCGGGCAATCGCGGTGATGATGGGCAGGATCATCACCACCAGAATCAAGACCGCCGGCGCCATACCAGGACCAAGCGGTTCCGTCGCGAAGAACGGCATCCAGCCCAGCTGATTGTGCAAGACCTGAAGAATGGGCCGCAGAAAGGGCTCCATCACAAAAATCGCCCAGAGTCCCAACACCACCGAGGGGATTGCTGCCAGCAGTTCAACCATCAAACCGATCACCTGCCGGTAGCCGGAGGGAATCAGGTTCTCGGTGATGAAGATCGCCGTGCCAACACCCAACGGAACGGCGATCAAGATGGCCAACAAGGAAGACACCATCGTCCCGTAGATGGCCGTTAACGCTCCATAGCTATTGAGACCGGGGTCCCAATCAGAAACCACCAAAAAGGAGAGGCCAAATTCAGCCATGGCATCCCGAGATCCCCACAGGACCGTGAGCAGGATGCCGACCAGGACCAGTCCAACAAGGGAGGCCAGGATGACCACGAGGCGCCGAAAGCCCTCATCGATCAGCTTCTCAGAAACGGGACGGCGGCGCAGCGCATAAACCGGTCCACCCTCCAACTCCTGAGGGGGAGGCACTGATTGATCCACAACGCGAGAGTTTCTCTGTATAACCTGTCACGCCAAGGCCAAAATCTCCTTAAGAAGTGCTTAACGCAGGCCGACAACACCCCAATCGCCCAGCCAGTCACACCCAAAGGCCCCAATAACGTATCAAGGAATACGCCACCACCTAGAACTGAGCGTTAACTTGGAAGGAAATAAAAATGAGCCATTGCTAATTAACACCCAATTCGGATCCATCAGTTTCGTCCCTGGATGCGGTTGGGTGAATTCGTCCAATCAGCCGCAGCCCAAGAAAAAAAGACAAGCCAAGACTGAGAAGCAAGAGGCATCCCAGTCCACTCAATCGAAATAATTCACACCTGAAGCAAAAGCCACCCTTAGCGGGGTGGCTTTTTAGTGAGAACACAACGGCTATTCATCGACAAAAAAAGGCAGGGGTTTCCCCCTGCCCTTTGATCAGTGAGAGATCCAGCGGATCACTTACCGATCTTGTTGACCGCAGCGCGGGCCTTGCTCAGGATTGAGCCCTTGAGGGGAACGAAGCCGAGGTCATCAGCCTTGGCCTGAGCCTGATCGCTCAGCATGTAATTGAAGGTCTTCTTGATGGTGTCGGCGTTGGCACCATTGCCCTTCTGATAAGCCAAAACCCAGGTCAGGGTCGCGATCGGGTAGGCACCCTTGGCGGTGGGGTTGGGGTTTGAGCCAGCCAGGTTCTGATCGAGCTTGATGCCGTTCAGGGCTTTGGCACCGGAGGTGTAGCTGGGCTTGATGAACTCACCCGACTTGTTCTGCAGCGCAGCGGCCTTGACGGCACCGCGGATGTACGACTGGTTGACGTAACCAATCGCACCCTGCTTGTTGGAGATCACACCGGCGACACCGGAGTTGCCCTTGGCACCAACGGCGTTTGCACCAGGCCACTTGACGGACTTACCGGAGCCCAGCTTCCACTCAGAGGAGAAGGCAGCCAGGGACTGGGTGAAGGCTTTGGTGGTTCCGGATCCGTCGGAGCGGTGCACCCAGGTGATCGGACCAGCGGCGCAACCCAGGTCCTTCCAGTTGGTGATCTTGCCGATCGCCACTTGGACAGCCTGGGATTGGGTGAGCTTCAGGTCACAGCCGGGCTTGTTGTAACCGAAGGCGATGGTGCCGCCCACCATGGGGATCTGCACCAGACCGCGGGTCACCTTGGCGATGTCCTTGGCCTTCATCGGGTCATCCGATGCACCGAAGTTGACGGTCTGGTCGATGAACGCCTTACGGCCAGAACCTGAGCCAACGGCCTGGTAGTTGACCTGGGGGCCACCGGCCTTCGCCAGATCAGCGAACCAACGCTGATAGATCTTGGCGGGGAAGGTTGCGCCAGCAGCACTGAGGCGATCTGCGGCGGAGGCGGACATGCCGGTGCCGACGGCCAGCAGAGAGCCGATCAGGAGGGCCTTCTTCGCGAAGGTCATGGATAAAACCTTGTGGTTCCCCTCCATCTACGCAAGTGATGATCCGCCCTGCGTTAGGGGCTGGTTAAGGCCTCGTGAACGTTGCGTGAATCAGCAGCAGGACTGGGCTTTGAGGGGCCTACTGGTCTGCAAACGCTGAAGCCAATCACTCAATTCGGCCAGGGCCTCAGGGCTCAGGCGGTAGTAGACCCAGCGCCCCTGAACCCGGGACTCCAGCAGGCCCGCCTCGCGCATCACCTTGAGGTGAAAGGAGAGCTTGGACTGGGCCAGGCCCATCTGCTCGGTCAGCTCACAGACGCAGCGCTCACCCCCCGCCAGCGCCAGGGCCACCTCCAGGCGATGGGGATCCGCCAGGGCCTTGAACAACGCGCTGAGGGCTTGGGACACAGCTCGGAGCAGGCCTAACCGCACCTTAACCAATCAAGAAACCTTGATGCATCAAACTTTGTTGATCAGTTGATTGGGGTTGGTCATGCGCATTGGCATCAACGGCTTCGGACGCATCGGACGACTGGTCTGCCGCGCCCTCTGGGGACGGCCAGGCATTGAGATCGTTCAGATCAATGACAACCAGGCCACGGCCGAGTCAGCCGCCCACCTGCTCTGCTTTGACTCCGTCCATGGTCGCTGGGATCGCCAGACCGAGGCCCTCAGCGAGACCGAGCTGCTGATCGATGGGCGGCGCCTGCACTTCAGCCGCAACGGCACCCCCGCCGAGGTGACCTGGTCTGCCGCAGGTGTGGAGATGGTGCTCGAGTGCAGCGGCCGCTTCAAGACCACCGAGGCCCTCGAGCCCTATTTCAGCCAAGGCGGCATCCAGCGCGTGGTGGTGGGCTGCCCCGTCAAAGGCGGACTGAACATCGTCTATGGGATCAACCACGACCTCTATGACCCCAACCAGCACCGGCTGGTGACCGCGGCGTCCTGCACCACCAACTGCCTGGCCCCGATCGTGAAGGTCGTGCATGAGCAGTTCGGCATCCGCCATGGCTCGATCACGACCCTGCATGACGTCACCAACACCCAGGTGGTGGTCGACGCCTTCAAAAGTGACCTGCGGCGCTCACGCTCCTGCCTGCAATCGCTGATCCCCACCACCACCGGATCAGCCAAGGCCATCGCCATGATCTTCCCGGAGCTCGAGGGCAAGCTCAACGGCCATGCCGTTCGTATCCCCCTGCTGAATGCCTCCTTGACCGATGCGGTCTTTGAGCTCGAGCGACCCACCAGCGCCGAGGAGGTCAACCAGGCCTTCCAGCAGTCCGCGCAGGGGACACTCAAGGGAATCTTGGGCTACGAAAGCCGGCCGCTGGTCTCCATCGACTACGTCAACGACAACCGCAGCGTGGTCATCGATGCCCTCTCCACGATGGTGGTCGACGGGACCCAGCTGAAGGTCTACGGCTGGTACGACAACGAGTGGGGCTACAGCTCCCGCATGGCCGATCTGGTCAGCCATCTCGTCCAGCTGGAGCCCCAAGGATGAGCGGACTCTCCGCCCTGCAGCAGTACCAGCGGGTCACCGCCAATTACTGGGCCTTCACCCTCACCGATGGGGCCCTGCGGATGCTGGTGGTCTTCCACTTCCATCAGCTGGGCTACACCAGCCTGGAGATTGCCTTTCTCTTTCTCTTCTATGAGTTCTTTGGGATCCTGACCAACCTCTACGGCGGATGGCTTGGGGCCCGCTTTGGCCTGCGGCTGACGCTTTGGCTCGGCACCTGGATGCAGATCGGCGCCCTGCTGATGCTGATTCCGGTGGCGGACTCCTGGCCGAAGTGGTGGAGCGTTGCCTACGTGATGGCCGCCCAGGCCCTGAGCGGGATCGCCAAGGATCTCAACAAGATGAGCGCCAAAAGCGCGATCAAAACCGTGGTCAAGAGCCATGACGGCGATCAGCAACTCTTCCGCTGGGTGGCGATCCTGACCGGCTCCAAAAATGCCCTCAAGGGCGTTGGTTTTTTCCTGGGGGGCGTCCTCTTGACCGCCCTGGGCTTCAACGCGTCGGTGGGCGTGATGGCGGCGGGTTTGATGTTGGCCTTTCTGGTCACCCTGGGGCTGCCGGCCGACATGGGGCAGATGAAACGCAAGCCCAAAGTCCAATCCCTGTTCTCCAAAAGCGAGGGCATCAACGTGCTCTCACTGGCGCGGATGTTCCTCTTTGGGGCTCGGGATGTCTGGTTTGTGGTCGCTTTACCGGTCTTCCTGGAGACGACCCTGGACTGGCGCTTCTGGGAAGTGGGCAGCTTCATGGGCCTCTGGGTGATTGGCTACGGAATCGTTCAGGGATCCGCTCCGGCCCTGCGGCGCAGCTGGGGGCAAACCAGGTCCCCTGGCGCATCGGCCGTGCAGTTTTGGAGCGCCCTGCTGACGGCGATTCCCGCCTTGATTGCCATTGCCCTATGGCGACAGGTCGCCGATCCAGGTCTGGCGGTGGTGGCAGGTCTAACCGCCTTCGGGGTGGTCTTTGCGATGAACTCCTCGATTCACAGCTACATGGTTCTCGCCTACAGCGACGGCGAAGCAGTGAGCCTGGACGTGGGCTTCTATTACATGGCCAATGCCGCAGGACGGCTGCTTGGCACCCTGCTCTCGGGAGCGATCTTTCTGATCGGCGGGCTCCAGGCCTGTCTCTGGTGCTCGGCGTTGATGGTGGGACTGGCCTGGCTGTTCAGCCTGAAGCTGCCGCCAGTGCGAAGCGCCTAGCGCTGAAACAGCGCACGGATCTGCGGGCTGCGCTCCGGGCAGAGCATCGGCGTGTAATAGCGAACGGCGGCAGTTTCCACCTCCTCAGGCAGGATCCCGGCAAAGGACACCCCCTCCCGCCCAAAGGCCTCGCTGAGGCGCTGTTGCTGGGCCAACAACAGCGCGGGCTGATCAAACGAGTCGCAGAGCAGCTGGGCATAGAGCCGCGCTGCGCAGCCGGTGTGGCCAAAGCGCCGCACGCAATCGCCCACAAGCTCTGGAGGCTGCGGCTGCGCCCAACCAGCACAGGGCCAAGCCAGCAACAGCAAGGAGATCGCCTCCCCCAGGGGGGCGCGCAGGCGAAGTGCCATTAACGCTGGCGCTCCACCGAGCAGGCCAGAAAGCGCTCCAACTCCTTGGCATCCAGGCTCGGGGGCTTGGCAGCGGTCAACAGGGCGGGATGAATCGTGCGCAGTTGATCCGCAAGCTGATCGCGCTCGGTGACCGCAGCCTCCTGGCGCTGCTGCAGGGCCTCCTGCCAGACCAGACGGCGTTTGGCTTCACTGCGCCGCCACTCCGCCACGGCCTGCTCGTACTGCTCCTGCTCGGTCTGCTGGTCGTAGATCGTCAGTAGACGTTGCTCTTCGGGGTCCAGGGGAAGGGGCGCCAAGGCCGAGGTGAACGACTCTTCTTCAAGCGCCTTCAACCGCGACTCGGTCTCGCGGTAGCGCTCCACCAGCGGCGGCAGGCTCTCGCGATAGCGCCGGCATTGCACCAGGGCCTGGCGCTGCGCCTCGCTGTCCTGCTGAGGAGCGTTCCTGCTTGCGGGCCCTGAACAGCTGGCCAAAAGCAGCAGCACCAGTACCGCGGCCCCTAGCCGAGGGTGAGGCATCCGATCCATCCGGACGAGTGCGCCCATGCTCGCAGGACTCGAGCGACAACGACCCCATTTGGGGGTATCGAGGGACGGGCGGCCAGATCTAGCTGTACTCCGCAGCAAAGACGAGCTCTTGGACAGCATCGACACCCACATCGCCCAGGACCGCAGCGAGCTGGAGAAAGCCCGCAACGAAGGCGACAAACCCAAGGCCGCTCACCTTGAAGCCGAGCTCAAGGACCTCGAGACCTACAAAGCTCACCACCCCGGCGAGAGCAAAGACCCCAGCCCGATGGAGGTCTACTGCGACCTGAATCCTGAGGCGCCCGGCTGCCTCGTCTATGACGACTAATCCGATGACCGCTACCGCGCCCCAAGCACCCAGCATCACCATTGGTGAACTGGAGGCCAACTATCAGCTCTACTGCAAGGCACTGAAGATGCTGATTGCAGAGAAGCGCACCCTCAACAAGATCCAAAAAACGGTGTGTTGGGGAAAATTGGCCACCCTCCACCACTGTCTTCCTAGGCAGTACAAATCACCCGATTACCTCTACGCCCAACTGCTCAAAGCACAGTCCACACCAAAAATGTGAGACCGACTTTGTGTTCGATCTCGCGATAGAGGTCAATCACTCAATCCCGCACAAAAGCGCTGTGCGGGATTTTTTTTATTGAGCGCGCGATTGTATTAGACACGAAATAAGTCGAATTCACAGGATCCAACCGGCGGGGCCACCGCAGGTCGATGATGGATGCACCGCTCGGAGTGAGTGATGGATCTCACCCCCTATCTGGAGACGCTGCAAGGAAGCAACCTTGATGAGGTCCTGCTCTCGGTTGCCGTCAGCGGGAAGGTTGCTCTGGCGATGAAAGGGCGCTTTTTTCTGCGCTGCCTCTGCGAGAGCTTCCGTGAGACCGAGCTCATCGGCTGCGCCGTCACCGATGAAGCGAGCTGCCTGAACTATCTGAGCCAAGAGCCCTACGAGCTGCTGATCTGCACCGACTTTCTTGAAAGCGGCAGCGGCTTCGATCTCGCCCGCAAAGCCAAGGCACTACAACCCCAGCTCAAGGTGGTGATGCTCGCCTTGGGGGATGCGATTCCGGTGGAACATGCCGAGGCGTCCTGGCTGGAGGCTGTCGTGGCCGAAGCGGACTTCATCGAAGACCAAAAACCTCTGGAGGCTGCTGTCCTGGCGGTGATGGGCCATCACGCCTACCGCAGTCCCTCCCTGCGCTCTGGCCAGTTGCCGTACCTGAGCTGCCCGCGCCTGACCCCAAGGGAATATGAAGTCCTGGACCTTTTGGCCAGCGGCCTGACGGACCGCGAAATTGCTGAACAGCTGGTGGTCAGCGAGGAGACCGCGCGCACCTACACCAAGCGGCTGCTGAAAACCCTGGAGGTCAACAACCGGGTTCAGGCGGTCCTCAAGGGAATGCGTTGCGGGATGGTGAAGATCTAGGCCAAAGCGTGGCTAGAACCCAACTATCTGATCGCGCCGCCTGCCATGGCCAGCCACACCATCACGCTTGAGGCGGCTGGCTCTTTTCCCTGCAACAGCGAGCAGTACATCCTTGATGCGGCGGAGGCTGCCGGCATCGACCTGCCCTTCTCCTGCCGGGCAGGCGCCTGCAGCACCTGTGCTGCCCAAGTCCTGCAGGGGACGGTGGATCAAGCCGATCAGAGCTTCCTCGATGGGCCACAAATCGAGCAGGGCTATGCCTTGCGCTGCGTCAGCTATCCACGCAGCGACTGCCTCCTGCGCACGGACGTAGCCGCCGAGCTGAATTAACACCAAGATGCGCCAAGCCATCCCGGGGAGTACGGCCATGGGCACCGCTCGCATTCTTCTGTCTGCAGCACTGCTTGCCGGGGCAGTTCCGATGCATCCGCTTCAGGCCGCCGAGAGCCGTTGCCCGAGCAGTAGCGGACGCTTCGCCGTCTGGGGAGCTGGCGTGGTCACCGCCAGCAAAACCCCAACCGCTCGCCTCCTGGAGGAGCGCTGGTTGCCCGGGGGGCAGGTCGAGGGCCTGCTGGTGGAACGACTGGGCAGCGAAGAACGCCGCAGTGCCTATCGGGGCCAGCGCAGGATCACGAACAACTGCGTAGCGGTGATCGAACGGCAACTGCCTTGGGGCATCGACCGCAGCGAGGTGGTGCTCGATGGTCGCGGTCGTCCGGTCTATGGCTTGATCCGCACCGAAGGCCGAGTGATCAGCAGCAGTTGGCTGCCCATGGCCACCGGGCGCTGCAACAGCGCCAACCTCAACGGCCTGGTGGTCAGCCGGCAGATGGGGCTCAGCCAAGTCCAAGGCGGCTGGAGTCCCAATGCCGTCGTGCAGCGCGAGCAGTGGAAGGACGGCCGGGTGGAGGGGCTGGCCCTCTCCAGCTATGGGGCTGACAGCGAAACCGCGCGCTACAGCGGCCAGCTCAGCCTGAACCCCAAGAGCTGCTGGGGCACCATCCAGCAAACCGACGAGAAGGGACGGGCCTACAACTACAGCGCCTTGATCGTGAATGGCCGCCGCAGCAATGGGGCCCGCGGCTACCTCTACCTCCAGCGCGATCCAGGGGACCTCACGGTCGGTTGGCTGGTGCGCGACTAAGCGATCAGCACCCTGGCGATCACCGCGGCCTGCGCAAAGCCCAACTGCCCCAGATGCTCAAGGGCTGCCTCAGCGCGGGAAGCCGGCAGAGCAGCCAACAGCGGACCGCAGGTCTGCGGGTCGATCCAGAGCTGCTGATCGACGGCGGAGGCTGGGGCGCTCAGACGCACCCCACCCCCGGGATCCAGCTGGGCCAGGGCCCTGGCGTTGGAGGGGGCCAAGGTGCTGGCCTGTCCCTGTTCCAACAGGGTGCGGGCACCGGCCAGGGCAGGAATGGCCCCCGGGTCTAACTCCACCTCTTGGCGGGCGCCGAGCATTTCAGCGAGGTGGCCGAGCAGGCCAAAGCCAGTGATGTCGGTGCAGGCGCTGCAGCCGTAGTGCTGCAACAGCTCCACCAGGGGAGCCTGGCTTTGCTGCATCGTCTCTAGGGCCGCGTCAATCCACTGGGGTTTGGCAACCCCGGTCATGGCCGCCGCGAAGAGCACCCCGGTGCCGATGGGCCGGGTCAAGAGCAACACCTGATCGCTCTGCAGGGGCCCCTTGGGCCAATGCCGCTGCGGATCAACCGATCCATTCACGCTCAGGCTCAAGGCCAAGCCCGCGCCATCGCGCCCCTCCAGGGTGTGACCACCCAGCAAGGGCACCCCTAGGGGATCGAGCACCGAACGCACCCCCGCCAGGGTCTGAAAGAGCAGCTCCTGTTGCAGTGGCGCGGCGGCCTCCGGCAGGGTCACCAGGGCCTGAACGCTCTGCAGCTGGGCGCCGCAGGCCCAGATGTCGCTGCTGGCATGCAGGGTGGTCAGCCGGGCATTGAGCCAGGGGTCATCCAGCAATGCTGGAAACCCATCGAGGCTTTGCAGCAACAACCCGCCGGTTGACGTGGCGGCCAGGACCGCGGCGTCAACCGGCGGTGGGCAGTCCCCCCCCGGCTGCAGGCGGGCCAGGGC
>NZ_ADXM01000063.1:0-9354 GCF_000179255.1 Synechococcus sp. CB0205 | reverse complement strand
CGACGGCCGCGGCGTAGCCCTCGGTGCCGGTGATCTGGCCGGCGGCCAGCAGGGTCGGGCGGCTGCGGAACTGCAGGGTGGGATCCAGCAGCTGGGGCGCCTCCAGGAAGGTGTTGCGGTGCATCACCCCGAAGCGCACGAACTCGGCGTTCTCCAGGCCCGGGATCATCCGCAGCACCCGCTTCTGCTCGCCCCACTTGAGGTTGGTCTGGAAGCCCACCAGGTTCCAGAGGCGGCCGTCCTTGTCCTCCTGGCGCAGTTGCACCACGGCGTAGGCGCGCTTGGCCCGGCGCACGTCCCGGTCGTTGACATCGCCCCAGCGGGGATCCCAGAGACCGATGGGCTTGAGGGGGCCGTAGCGCATGGTGTCCTCGCCGCGGCGGGCGAGTTCCTCAATCGGGAGGCAACCCTCGAAGAAGGTGGCGTTCTCTTTTTCGAAGTCCTTGAGCTCGGCCTGCTCGGCCGCCAGCAGGGCCTCGCGGAAGGCGAGGAACTGCTCTTTGTCCATCGGACAGTTGATGTAGTCGGCGTCGCCCTTGTCGTAGCGGGACGCGCGGAAGGCGATCGAGAGGTCGATGCTCTCGCCCTCAACGATTGGACTGGCGGCGTCAAAGAAGTGACAGTCCCCCCGGCCGGTGAAGGCGCGCAGGTCCTCGGCCAGGGGTTCGCTGGTCAGGGGGCCGGTGGCCAGCACCGTGATCTGCTCAGGGCCGGGCAGGGCCAGTTGCTCATCGCGCACCACCGTCACCAGGGGGTGCTGCTCGAGGCTTTCCGTCAGGGCGGCGCTGTAGCGGCCGCGGTCCACCGCCAGGGCACCACCGGCGGGGACGGAATGCTGGTCCGCGGTGCCGATCACCAGGGAGCCAAGGCGGCGTAGCTCCTCCTGCAGCAGGCCCGCGGCCCGATCACTGCTGAGGGCTCCGAAGCTGTTGCTGCAGACCAGCTCGGCGAACTCGCTGCTGTGGTGGGCGGGGGAGCGGCGCACCGGCCGCATCTCCACGAGCCGCACCGGGATTCCAGCTCGGGCGATCTGCCAGGCGGCCTCGGTTCCGGCCAGGCCTGCTCCGATCACCAGGACGGATTGGGAGCTGGATTGAGACACGCGAAACCGGCTCCGCCTGAATTGATCAGGCTAGGAGCCGGTGGGTGGGCGCTTGGCCTCAGCCTTGGGCGCGCTTGAGCATCATCTGCAGTTGGCCCACGGCGGCGCGGCCGATGTTGAACACAGCCCAGCCGGCGGCCAGAAGGATCGGGGTCACAACAAGCAGGAGCCGTGCGTCCATGACTGGGGGAAAAGGAGTGCCGAGATCTTACGAACTTCTGTTCCTTGAACTCCGGGAGCTGATCGAATTCGCAGCAATTGGCCTCCTCAGTGGAAACCCAGGTCCGTGGATCGCCCCGCGTGGGCCATGGCCAGCTGGCGGTAGCGCCGGGCGTGCTCCCGCTGCTCGGCAGCCTTCTCCTCAGACAGCTCCCGTTTGACCTGGGCTGGGGCGCCCATGACCAGGGCCCGGGGTGGCACGTCCTTGGTCACCACGGATCCGGCGGCCACCAAGGCCCCGGCACCGACGGTGACCCCATTGAGGACGATCGCACCGATGCCGATCAGGCAGCCGTCTTCGAGGGTGGCGCCGTGGACCACAGCGCGGTGGCCGATGGTGACGTCCGCACCGATCAGCACCGGCTGGCCCGGATCGCCGTGGAGCACGGCGCCGTCCTGGACGTTGCTGCCCTCGCCGATGACGATCGGGCAGACATCAGCCCGGGCGACGGCGGTGGGCCAGAGGCTGGCGCCCGCGGCCAGCTGGACGTCGCCAATCAGCACGGCGCTGTCCGCCACCCAGGCGTCGGGATGGACCGATGGCGTGGGCCACGGAGCGCTGGCCATGGGCGTGCTGCAAACGAGGGGTAGGCCCGCATTCTCGGGGGGTTTGAAGGCGGGCACCTCTGGGTGATACGTTCACTCGGTGCCCAGTTTTGGGCGCCCCCCAACAACGGTGTCTAACCTGCGTTCGGGCGGGTCGTTAGCTCAGCGGTAGAGCACTCGGCTTTTAACCGATTGGTCCTCAGTTCGAATCTGAGACGACCCATTTTTTTGAAGGCTCGGTTGCTTCGGCAATCGAGCCTTCGTTTTGTCTGCGCTCAGCTCATCCAACGGAAGACCAGTTGGAGCAGGGCAAAGCCCAGCAGGCAAAAGCCAGCCAGCAGGGACAGGGTTGGTGCCAATGGCAAGGCCCCAAACCAACCAAGCTGATCGATCTCTGGGGCTAGAGCAATGCGTGTAATGGCGGATTGCCTGGCCCCGCCGGCGCGGCGATGCTGTGTCCATCGAACCCAGGAGGCGTCCTCAATGGACGACACGCCACCTCGCTAGCAGCAGAAGCACGCTGACTTCTGGCCCCTGCTCCAACAGTCTTCACCCATTCGTGAGGCAGGTCGTCGGATCGGACACTGATTAGGGACGTCTGAGCCGTCGACACTCCATCTGCACCGCCTGAGGTGCCCCAGGAGCACAAAGCCCCACACCTGGAATGTTCGGCCCCAGGCGCCAAACCAGCCGCTTCAACCAACTGCACATTCCATCACCCCCGGCCGCTTGGCACGGGGGTTTTTGGTTTAGGGCTTGAGCAGTTGATCGACGCTCAACTCCGGCCGCCGCAGCAGGGCAAAGAGGGTGCCGGCATTGCCGCGGCAGATCCTGAGCTCGCGATCGACAACGGTGATGTCCAGCCAGGCCGGGAAGGACTGCTGAACGTCCTGGAGCCACTGGAGACGCTTCCCCCCCAGGTTGGGTCCAACCCAGCCACCGCGGCGAAAGCGCACCTGGACCCGCTGGGCGCGATCGGGGTCCAGGGTCAACTGGGCTTCCACGGTGATGGCGCCCAGGGGCCCGGGTAGGCGCAGCTGGTTGACGCCGCGTCCTTGGGAGGGGGCCAGGCCCTGGAGGTTCTCCAGCCAGGGGGCGACCGTCAGATAGGGCTGCTGGCTGCTGCTCCAGCGCAACTCCCAGAATCCCTCCAACAGCGGCTGGGTACTCGGGTCCGAGAGGTCCGCGGGCTGGGCGCCCTCGAGGACACCAATGAGCTGCTCGATCCGCTGGCGCTGCCGGTTGGCGCTGCCCCTGGGGTTCTGGCGCAGGAGCTCCAGCAGTTCCCTTCGCTCCGGGGGGCTGGTTTTGCCCATCAGGGCTGCAGCACCTGGGCGCGGGCATTCACGGTCAGGCTCACCTCGGCCTCGGTGTCCACGGTGAAGACGCTCCAGGTGGTCTGGCAAGCGGGCGTTCCTTGGCTGATGCCCCACTCGATCCGTTGGCCGCCGTAGGTCAGGCCGACGCAGGTCAGGCTCTCGTCATCGGCCAGCAGGCTCCAGAGCAGGGCGAGGTGGCTGCGCTCATAGCTCTCGGGGACCTGGCTGGCCCCCTCGGCGGCCACCACACCGGGCTCGAGGCGGAGGGCCAGATCCCGCTGCCAGCTCAGAAAACGACCGTCATGGGTGGGATAGAACCAGCAGGTCTCATTGACGGCGTCCTGAAGCGCAAAGCAATCGATGCAGCGCAGGACGTCTGGATCGCTGCTGCGCTCGTAGACGCCGATGGCGTTCTCCTGGGGAGCAAAGCCGGGGACCACCGCATCACAGATCAGCCTGCGCAGGGATCCACTGCCGCCTGGATCCAACTGGCCGTCCCAGGGCAATTGGGGGAGGCCATCGCTTGGCATTTCGCCAGCCACAAACAGGCGAAGGGCGAAGCCCCTGCTGGGGCCCTGGTGCTGGAGCGCAACGAGTTCTGCCCAGCTGGTCTCTCCCTGCGGAAGCCCCGTCTGCGGAGCGATCACAAACACCAGGGGATGGTCCATGGCGGGCATTCTGGCCAGGGCGAACCGTCGGTCCATAGATTCTTAAGCAAATCCGAAGGCCGTTGTGTTCCTTTTGACCAGGTGGTCCGTTTGACCGCGGCCGTTTCTTCCCCTTCCCGGCGTTCGATCAGCCCCGCCGATCAGGACTTCCCCAGCAAGGCCGAACTGCTCGGCGCGCTGCCGGAGGAGTTGCTGCGCCATGACCCGCTGAAGTCCTGGGGGAGCCTGGCCCTCTCCTTGGGCCTGTCCCTGTTGGCCTACGGGCTGGGCACCTTGATTCCTTTGAGCTGGGCGGCCCTGCCGCTCTGGCTCGTCTACGGGCTGGGGACCGGCACCGTGGCCATGGGCTGTTGGGTCCTGGCCCACGAATGCGGCCACAACGCCTTCCACCCGAACCGACGGGTCGAGGGTGTGGTGGGCTTTGTGCTGCACAGCCTGCTGCTGGTTCCCTATTACTGCTGGGCCCGCAGTCATGCGGTGCATCACGCCTATTGCAACGAGCTCGAGCGGGGCCAGACCCATGTGCCGCCGCGGGCGAGTTCGCCCATGGGGCTATTCACCGAAGGACTGGCCCGCAAGCTCGGCCGCCCCATGGCGGGCTTGGTGGCCTTGTTCAACCACGTCGTCATCGGCTGGCCGCTCTATCTGCTGTTTGGTGTGACCGGCGGTGAGGCCTACGGCAGTTCGGTCTCCCATTTCCGGATGCCGGAGCAGGGCGTTCCCCTGAAGCGGCCCCTCTTCCCTGCGGCCTTCCGCCGCTGGATGCTGCGCTCCAACATTGGCCTAGTGGTGGTGCTGGGGGCCCTTGTCGTGGCCGCGATTCAGTTCTCGCCGCTGCGGGTGCTGGCGGTCTACGGCCTTCCTTATCTGGTGGTGAATGGCTGGCTCGTGGTTTACACCTGGCTGCAGCACACCGATGTGGAGATTCCCCACTACGACTCCCAGCACTGGACCTGGGTGAAGGGGGCGCTGCAGACCGTTGATCGGCCCTACGGCCCGCTGATCAACCTGCTGCACCACGGCATTGGCTCAACCCACGTCTGCCACCACGTGAACTCGGCCATCCCCCACTACAACGCCTGGCGCGGGACGGCGCTGCTGCGCCAGCGCTACCCCCAGCTGGTGCGCTTTGACCCCACGCCCATCCACAAAGCCCTCTGGCGTGTGGCGACCCGCTGCAAGGCGGTGCGGCAGTCCCCGGTGGATGGGGCCTTCTACTTTTGAGCCTGCAGCACTGCGAGGGGCTTTAGGCCTCGTCGGAGAGGTCCTCCTCCCACAGGCCCATGCGCACGAGCCATTGGTTGGATTGACTGCGCGGCCAGCCGTGGTCGAGCTCGAGCACATCGGCGATGGAGACCATCAGATCGAAGAGCTCGGCTTCAAAACCGCCGCCTTGATCGGCCAGGGCTTTGAGTTCCTGGGCCAGTTGCAGCAGCTCGAGCTCCGCCAGCCAGTCCCCCTGCTCAAAGGAGCGGCGGCGGGGGCTGGGGGCTGGGCGCCGCTGGCTGAAGAGGGGCAGCAGTCCTGTGAGCAGGTGGGTGAGGTCTTGGAGTCGCAAGGGTCCATGTCAAAGGCCCTCAAGGGTTCCGGGGCGCAGTCCGCAGGCCTGGCGGCAGTCCAGCCAGAGGGCCAGGGGCACCCCCAGGCGGATGGCGATCTCGGCGTCGCTCAGGTCCAGCTCGAGCCAGCGGCGGGCCTTGACCCAGAGCTCGCGGTAGCGATGGCTGATGCGCACGGCGAAGCCGGTGTCGCGCAGGTGATGCAGCAGCTCCCCTTTGACCTTGCTGACCAGGTAGCTGGAGGGGCGATAGCCCTTGGCGGCATCGAACTGGGCTGCTCCTTTGCAGAGCCCTTCGTAGGCCGGGCTGAGTAGCTCCTCGATCGGTATGCCCCAGCGCCGCGCATAGCGGTGGGCTTGTTGGCGGGCGAGACCGAGGTGCTGGCAGGCAAAACGGCGTTGCTCGCAGGTGAGGCGAGTGGGCATGGCGTTCAAACAGGTGCGGGAGGCTACCCGCGCCGGCCAATACCGAAAGAAGGCGAAAGACCAGAGCCGTCTGAGCCCGAAAGATTCCAGTGACGTCTGGGCGCTCCCCACAGCTGTGCAAAAACGCGCCACGGCTGTGGGCGGCGCCGGAGGCCGGGCAGCAGACAGAACCGGCCCAGAGAGACCGAAACCCATGGCCACCCAATTGCTGTTGACGGCCCACCACCACCAGGCGATGGCGATCGCCTGTGAACGGGGGATGTGGCTGCCTTTACCCCTGCCGGTGGAGAAGCTGCCAACGCTCTTCTATTTGGCGGCGCTCGCTCCAGCGGCCGAGGCGATCAGCGCCCTCGCTGAGATCAGCTGCTTTGAGCCCTGGTCTGAGGGGCGCTGGCTACCGATGCTGGGGCGGCTGTTGCCGTTGCCCCGGCCTGTGCCGCTGGGGGATCGCCAAGTGCTGGCGGAATGGCTCCCAAGCCGGAGCGATCAGTTCAAGCTGCTGGACCTGCTGCCGGTGCTGGAGGCCGGGCGGCTCAGTGATCTGGTGTGCGGCAGGCCAGGTCGCGGGGGCGCACCAGGCCCTGTCCGAGCCCCCAGGCGAGCAAGGCACGCTGGTCTCGCACACCGACTTTGCGGTACAGCGCACTGAGCTGACGGCGGATGGTGTCGCTGCGGCGTTGCTCCAGCGCCGCGATCTCCCGGCTGTTGAAACCGCGGGCGAGCAGCTCCAGCAGGTGCTGCTCGTTGCCTTGTAGGGGAATCAGCCGCGGTGGTTGCCCGCGTAGCCGCTCCCCCAACAGCGGATCGAGGGATTGCAGCCCCCGCATCAGCATCAGCACCGCCTGGAGCAGACGACCGCCGCCGCAGTGCTGGCGGCAGCAGAGTCCCGCAGCGCCGCTGCGCCAGAGCAGGGCCAGGCGTTCCTGCGGAATGGCGGCATCGAGGCAGACCAGGACCGTGGCCTGCGGCAGACGCTGGATCAACTCCAGGGCGCCGCCATCGGCGAGCTCGTCATCACAAATCAGCAGCAACTTCTGCTGCTTGGGCAGCGGCAGGGCCAGCAGTTCTGCGATGGACCCCGCGGCAAAGTCGCAGTGATCGAGCAGTAGGCAGACGATCCCAATCAACCGTTCGTCCGCTGCGCAGACGGCAATGCTCCAGTCCTGCTGCAGAGTGCTGATGGCCCGCTGCAGCGCCTGAATCTGTTGGCGGAGTACAGCCGGATTCACGGCCCCTTATTCACCCTCTTTGCTCTAGGGACGACGGCTGATGAGGGGCTGATCCTTTGGATTTGACTTAGAAAGCGAAGGCCTCAATTGAGCAGGTCTGGGTGTGATTCCAGCTGCGGATCAAGGCTTCTAATTGCGCTGGAGCGATGGGCTGTTTTCTCGTGCTCAGCTGGGCGGCGAGCCAGCTCAGGCTGGGGCCAATCCCATTGCAGCGCATGCGCTCTTCACTGAGTTGCTCGGCCTTGAGCACCAGCGCGGCCTGCTCGCGGGGGAAGGCAATGCAGCGCCGGTCGCGCTGGCAGAACCGCAGCAATCCGCGGCGGATCCAGAAGCTGGCGTAGGTGGAGAAGCGATAGCTCCGGGTTGGGTCAAATTTCTCTGCGGCCCGCAGCAGATTCAGGGCCGCCTCCTGCAGGGCATCGGCCGTTGCTGCATCCTCAGGGCTCAGGCCGCTGTGTTGCTTTCTCCAGGTGAATCCCACCAGGGCGAGGTTGTGGCGCACCAGTTGATCCCGCGCCCGCAGGCCCCGCTTTTGAATCGCTCTGGGGGCCTGGGTGGGACCGGCTGGATGTTGCTGCCAGCGTTGAATCGTGCGGGCCAGCTCCAGCACCGTGCGCTCTGGCAGGGGTGCATGGCGACGGCTGCGCTCAAGCCACTGGCGCACGGATGGATGCATGCGAACACTCCAGCTGATTGGAGTGTTCCCGCTTTTAGGCGCTCTGGCTGGAGTGGCTCAGCAGCGCCTGGCCGCGGCGATGGAGCTCGCGGGCGTAGTCGGTCCAGGTGCCCTGCCCCCAGTAGCGGAAGCAGCTGGTCTCCAGCAGCAACAGGTGCAGCAGGGCCTGCTGGTAGCTGGGATCACTGGGGAGGGCCGTCGGGTAGCGCTGGTGGAAGGCGGCGCTGAGTTGCTGCATCGGCTCGAGCACGGTCTCGTAGCCCTTGACCCAACTGAGGTCGTTGGTCCAGGAGGCCCCCTCGACGTTGCAGCCGGCATCGATGCGCTCCTGCAGCTTCTGTGCTGACCAGCGCTCCCCGAGTCCTTGCAGGAGTTCCCCCTGGCCTGCGGCCTGGATCGCGGGGAAGGCGGCGGTGTCGCAATCCAGCAGTTCGAGGTATTCGCTGCCGTTAATGGCGGCGGTGCCCGGCTCAGCGGCGCTGCGCTGGTGGGCCTGGAGGAAGGCCTGGGGGAATTCGTTCATCATCACGCCGCCGTTTTCGCCATCCGCGATCTGGGAGACCAGGGACGGCACGCTGATGTCTCCCAGGGGGAGGCGATCGAGGCTGAGGGCTTCGTAGTAGGGCTGCATCTGGCCCACCAGCTTGGTGTCGGAGCCCTGGGTTTTGATCAAGGCGGTGATCTCGCGGCGCTCGCCCTGGCCATTGCGGGCGATCAGGCGATTGGGCAGATACTTCTGGGCCTCACTGAGGGGGCCGCCAGCGAGGGTCTCGACGCTGTGCTCCTGCAGCAGAACCCAGCGGTAGCCGGCTTGCTGCAGGGCATCGACCAGGGCGAAGAGGGTGTCGGGGTGATTGGGCAGGGCCATCTCCGGTAGGGAGAAGCCGCGCACCCGCTGCAGGGCCTCCAGGCCAAAGGCCGAGGCGAACTGGTGCTGCCAGGCCTCGATCTGCAGCCGTAGATCCGGGATCGGAGTCGAGGGGGCTACGGCATGGCCCCAGAAGGTGCCGAGCCACTCGACGTGCCGTTGCATCTCGGGATCACAGGCCAGGTGGCGCCAGGCATCTGTGATGTCGCTGCGGTCCATCTGCTCGGCTCCCCAGAGCAGATTCCCGGAGATGTCGAGCATGATCCGCGGGTTGCAGCCCTGCTCGATCAGCTGGGGGATCAGATCGGCCAGGCGGCGGTAGCACTGGGCAAAGGGCTCGGCGTTGTGGTTATCGCCCTCCCCCGGGTGCTCAAACATGTACTGGAGGTGGGAGATCAACTCCCCGCCAGAGCCCGCCGGGATGGTCGGTTGGTGCATGTGCAGCGCGCAGGCAAAGCCCGAGCGCAGCTGATCGAGCTGCAGGGTCGAGTGCTCGCGCCAGTAGGTCCCGGGCTCGGCCATGGCGGCGCGGATCGCGGCTTCTTGGCCGCAGAGCCTGGGTTCCTGCATGAAAGGACGAGGTCGAGAGGTCTGGAAGGCGGTTTTGGTGCTGGGCTTGGGTTTCAGTCACGACAGAGTGAAAGAAGGGGACCCCCGGCTGCCTTCAGGTTCTCTGTTTCATCACTAGCTCTGGATCACCAGCGATGGTGCATTCGCTGCTTTGTCTTCTGTCCTCTTTAGAT
>NZ_ADXM01000064.1:0-20849 GCF_000179255.1 Synechococcus sp. CB0205 | reverse complement strand
CGACCGCCGCCACCGCCGCCGCCTTCACGGGGGGTTGCTTTGTTGACGCGGATCATGCGACCCATCCACTCGACGTTCTGAAGATCGTCGATGGCTTTCTGTTCGTCAGCATCGTTCGCCATTTCGACGAAAGCGAAGCCGCGCTTGCGGCCAGTCTCACGATCGAGAGGCAGGCTGCACTTGCTGACCTCGCCGTACTGGCTGAACAGGTCAAGCAAATCCTCTTGTTCAGCTTGGAACGAGAGGTTTCCAACGTAAATGGTCATTCCTTAGACGGAACCTGAAAACTGATTCGTTGATGCTGTGGGGTTCCGTTTGGAGCCTGGAAGCTTTGGGAATCAGGGTTAGCCTACAGCTCCGAGGTCCCAGTGATTTCTTTGGGTCTGGGCGGTAACGAGGCTTAAAGCAAGACCGAAGGGAATCAAAAGAAACGGGTTGATCCCCGATTAATGTCCCATTGTCAGCAAATGAACACCCGCTATCGGGAGCGCCTGATGACGGCACCTGTGCCCTGGAGTTTGGCTTGGAGCAAGACCGGGGAGCTCGCCCCCCAGGATCGCTTTGATCTGTTTCAGACCCTTGTGGCGATCGAAACCGAAGAGGTGCAGCCGTCTTTGGTCGTTGCCGTGGAGCGCATGGGCCTGGCTGAGCTGACCGCGCTCTCCACTGAATCGGTGACGGGCCTCTGTGCCTGAGGCCCGCCTGCGGGCTTGAGCTAGCCCTGAACGCGAGAGATCTGAAGTTCGCGATTCAAGACTTTTAGACGCTTCAAGTTGTGGAAGACGTCCTCGGGCATGCCCTTGGGCAGGTCCACCAGGCTGTGGCTGTCAAAGATTTGAATCCGGCCAATGCTGCGGCCGTTTAGGCCGGACTCGTTGGCAATGGCACCGACGATGTTTCCGGGCTTGATCCGGTCGCGCCAGCCCACCTCGATCCGGAAGCGATCCATGTGATCTTCCGGAGGACCCGATTGCTCGCGGGGGCCGCGGCGGGCTCCGGGGGCGTTGCGGGGACCGCGGTCACGATCGCCGAAGCGGTCGTTGCGGCGTCCATCACGGGACTGGGGCTGCTGGCGGATCCAGTTCTCATCGTCATGGACCAGCAGGGGCTGATCGCCGACGGCCATCTGTAGGGCTGCCAAGGCCAGTTGCTCTGGGGCGACCTCGCTTTCCTGGCCGACCCGCTTGATGATTTCTGAGAGCAGGGCCTGCTGTTCGCTGAGGTTGCTGGTCTCTTCGCTGTTGAGCCCTTTCACGGTTTCGCTCAGGCGCTCGCGCAGGCGATCCAGGCGGCTCTGGTTGATGCTCGCGTTGGTGGGGATCTCCATCGGTTCGATGGGGCGACCCACGGCGCGCTCAAGCCCGGTGATGAAGCGGCGCTCGCGCGGCGTCACGAACAGGATCGCGTTGCCGGTGCGGCCAGCACGGCCGGTGCGGCCGATGCGGTGGACGTAGGCCTCGGAGTCGAAGGGGATGTCGTAGTTAATGACCAAGCTGATCCGGTCCACATCCAGGCCGCGGGCCGCCACATCGGTGGCAACCAGCACATCCACGGTGCCGTTCTTCAGGCGCTCAATCGTGCGCTCCCGTTGGCTCTGGGCCACATCACCGTTGAGGACCGCGACGCCATAGCCCTTGGCTTCCAAGGCTTCGGCCACGGTGACCGTGATCGCCTTGGTGCGGGCAAAGATGATGACGCCTTCTTTGGTCTCGGCCTCGAGCACCCGGCTCAGGGCCTCGAGCTTCATCGGACCGTTGACGGTGATGAAGCGCTGCTGAATGCGGCTGGAATCCGACCCTTTGGTCTTGATCGTGATCTCAGCGGGGCTGTTGAGGTACTGATGGGAGATCCGACGGATCTCGCTGGGCATCGTGGCCGAGAAGAGGACGACCTGACGCTTCTCAGGCAGTTGGCTCAGGACCCACTCGACGTCGTCGATGAAGCCCATGCGCAGCATCTCGTCGGCCTCGTCCAGCACCAGGCTGCGCAGCCCGGAGACATCGAGGGTGCCCTGGCGCATGTGATCCATCACCCGGCCAGGGGTGCCGACCACGACCTGAACCCCGCGCTTGAGCTTGTGGATTTGATCGCGGAAGTCCGATCCGCCATAGACCGGCAGCACCCGCAGATGGGGCAGCTTGGTGGCATAGCTCTTAAAAGAGTCAGCCACCTGGATGGCCAGCTCGCGGGTGGGAGTCAGCACCAGCACCTGGGGGGTGCGTTGGGTCTCATCCAGAGCCGCCAGCATCGGCAGGGCGAAGGCGGCGGTTTTGCCCGTACCGGTCTGGGCTTGGCCCACCAGGTCGCGGCCGAGCATCAGCTCGGGGATGGCGGCCGCTTGGATCGGGGAGGGTTCGCTGTAGCCGATCTCCTCGAGGGCCTCGAGGATTTCGGGAGAGAAGCCAAACGCTGCAAATCCAGTCTTCTGACTGGGTTCTGCCGTGGTGATTTCGATGCTTTCGCTCGGGGCGCTGTCCTGGCTGCTAGCCAAATCGAGCGCGCTGAGATCCACAGAGCTGGTAGCGCTCTCGAGAGAGGTATTGGTCAAAGTTGGTCTGGGCCTGAATCCTTCGTCGACAGGCCGGCAGACACCCGTTGAAGAAACTGCCTTGCCCTTCACAAAGGGTGAAGAATCAACCTAACACTTGACCCTTTGGTAGTCGTCAGCAAGGCGCTCAATGTCCTCTTCGCTGAGGTGTTCGCCGCGCTGGACTTCAACGATCAGCAGGTTCTCATCCCTTGCGGCAGCCCGGTGCACTGCACCGCATGGCACCAGCAGGGTGGTGCCGGCTTCCGCCTCAATTGAGGTTCCATCGCATTCCAGCTGACCGGAACCACTGACCACGATCCAGTGCTCCAGCCGGTGTTGGTGGCGCTGCAGGCTGAGGCGGTGGCCGGCCTGGATGCAGAGCCGTTTCACCAAGTAGCCATCACCGGAACCGATGGTTTCGAACCAGCCCCAAGGCCGCTGAACGATGCCTGGCTCCGCCATGGGCGCAGGCTAGGTCGGTTTCTTGGCTGCGCCTACCGGTGTGATCAAGGTGGCCTGCCGTTGCGCGCGGGTCAGGCCGGTGTAGATCAGGCGCGGATCCAGAGCCCGGTTCGCCGGCAGCAGGAACAGCACGGTTCTGTATTGGCTGCCTTGGGACTTATGCACCGTCAGCGCAAAGGCCGGCTCCGCTCCACTGAGCTGCGCCGGGTGCAGGAGCCGCTGGCCCGGCATCAAGACCCGGCGCTCGGAGTGGTGTTGAACGACGACGCCGATGTCGCCATTGGCAAGGCCTTGGTCGGCGCGGTTGAGGCGATTCAGGACTGGGGTGCCTGGGGGCCAGTGCAGGGGACCGCTTTTGGCGAGGTCGCCCAGCAGGGCGCGGTGCACCGCCTCCACCCCCCAGGGCCCGAGGCGGAGGGGACTGAGCACCACCAGTTCCTCCAGTTGGGCCAGCAGGGCGGCGCTTTGTTCGCTGCTGGGTCTTCCCCCTTGCCACTCCAGGGCTTGGCAGCGTTGACGCAGGGCCGCGGCGTGCTGTTGCAGCGCCTCCAGCAGGGGTGTTGGCAGGCTGCGGCTGGAGGCCTCGAGCCAGCTCACGTTGTCGCTGGCGGTCAGGGCCTGGAGGCTGGGTTGCAGGGCGGCGAGCAGGTCCCCCTGCACTGCATTCGGCTGTTGCCGGAGTTGCTCGGCCAGCTCGGCGATCGCGCCGTCGTTGCGGTAGGTGGTGCGCAATTCGACGGCGGCTGCCCCCAGCAGGCTGAGTCGCTCCGGCCGGCAGAGCTCTTCCAGTACAGCTCCAGTTCCAACGGGCGGCAGTTGGTTGGCGTCGCCGACGAGCAGCAGTCGCGCCTCCGCCGGTAAGGCCTCCAGCAGAGCCGCCATCAGCGGCAAATCCACCATCGACAGTTCATCGACAACCAGCAGATCGAGCTCCAGGGGATGGCGGCGATTGCGGCCAAAGCGCAGCTCCCCCTGGGCCTCCAGCAGACGGTGCAGGGTGCTGCTGGGGAGGCTCTGAAGCGTTGGATCGAGACCCTGGCTGCCGTGACTGACGGAGCTCGCCAGGCGGGCTGCAGCTTTCCCCGTTGGTGCCGCCAGGTGAATCCGCAGTGATGGTGTCTGGCGCAGGCAGGCGGCCAACATCTGCACGACAGTCGAGGTCTTGCCGGTGCCCGGGCCGCCGGTGAGCAGCACCAGGTCCTGGCCCAGGGCCGCTGAGACGGCTTGGCATTGGCGGGGGTCCAGGCCCGCTTGCGCCGCCGCGGCCAGGGCCGCTTTCTGCTCGCTTTCCTGCAGGGGGCGCCGGCGTTGGGCGCGTTGCTCCAGGGCGCTGAGGCACTGCTGGAGTTGCTCATGCCAGCGTCTCCAGCGCAGCACCAGTCCGTCTTGAACGATTGGTGCTTCCGGGCCCGCGAGCCAGCCGGCCTCCTCCAGGGCCGAGACCGCAGCAGCGGGCCAGGCCTCAGGGGGGACTCCATCGGGCTGCGGGCTCCGTAGATCAAGCCCCAGCGCGCCTTGTTCGAGTGCCTCGATTAAGGCCTGCACCATGGGCTGCAGCAGGGCACTGCCGCGCTGGGGCGGCAGCAGCCGCTGGAGGCTGTCGAGCACTGCGGCGCTCAGGGTGCTCATGGTTGGCCCTCCCGCAGCAGGGCATCGAGGGCGAGGACCCGATCGAGGCTGGGTTGATCCACCAGCACCCCTGGTGTGGGGGCAGTGGGATCGGGGGTGGGGCCGGGTACCCCCCGCAGGAAGACGTAGGCGTAGCCCCCCAGGTGTTGGGCGGGGTCGTAGTTCGGCAGCCGCCAGAGCAGGTAGCGGTGCAAGGCCACCAGGTACAGGTGGGCCTGCAGCGGGTAGTGGCTGCTCGCCATCAGGGTCTCCATCGCCGGCTCTAAGTAGTCGTTGGGGCCGCAATGGGTGACGTTGCCGAGACGATCGCGCTGACCGAGCCAATTGCTTTTCCAGTCCGTCACCCACCAGCGGCCCTCCCAGCAGAAGAGCAGGTCGATCGAGCCGGTCAGGAAGCCCCGGCTGGCCACCTCCAGGGTCTGCAGCGTTTTGGCATAGCTCCCTCCAAAGCGGCCGCCGGGGTGACTGGCGAAGGCCTGGGCCAGGCCGCTGCTGCGCACCAGACGGACCTCGCCTTCTCCGGTCGCTAAGGGGAGGTCGAAGTTCATCTCATTGAGCCAAGAACCGGCCTTCAGGTCCCCCAGCCGGCAGGCGCCCAGGGGACCGCCCAGGGGCGTGAGCATCAGTTGCTGCAGCCCTTCGAAGAGGCCTTCGCACGACGGCCCCCCCAGGCCGGCCCGCTGCAGTTCCTGCTCGATTACCGCATCGGCTTCCTGCCGTTCCCCGCGGGCCACGGCGCCGTAGTCGAGGCGCTCGAGGATGCGGTGCAGGGCATCGCCAGGACCCGAACCCCGGGGGAAATGGGCGAGGGGGCCCAGCTCGGGCCAGGACGTCGTCGGCTGGGCTGCGTTGCCCTCCTCCAACAGGGCTTGCGCAAAGCCATCGCCCAAGGCATCGGTGTCACGGCCCTCCTCCTGCTGCTCCGGCGGCAGGCTCACCTGGGAGTGGGCCCAGGCGGAGTAGCTGGCCCTGCCCCAACTGCTGTCGAGGGAGCGCTTGGGACGGGGGCCCAGGCTCAGCACTCCCTCGGCGGGCTCCGGCCGCCATGGCTGGTGGATCTCTGCAGACGCCTGGATCCGCTCCAGCGGTAGCTCCGTCTCGCGCTCGTTTAACCAGCTGCCCAGGGGGTTGCCGGGGTCGGCCTGATCCGCTCCGGGCCAGCCCAGTACCAGCAGGTGTTGGGCGCGGGTGCAGGCGACATAGGCCAGCCGTTCCGCCTCAGCGATCTGTGCCTGCTGGTCCTGTTGGGCGGCGAGCCGGCCCACGCCCCAGTGGGGATTGAGGTGCAGGTCCAATTGGGGTTGCCCGCCGGAGCTCCAGCGCCGGCCCAGGCGCTTGCTGGCTTTGCTGCTGCCCTTCCAGAGGTAGGGGCAGATCACCAGGGGGTACTCCAATCCCTTGCTGCGGTGCACGGTCACCACGGCGATGGCGGCTTCAGCGGCATCGCTGCGGCAGAGATGGGCCTCGGGGGGTGTCCCGGTTCTCCTCGAGGCGCAGCCGCCTGAGCCAGTCCGCGGCCGCCTGGGCCCCCAGGCCCTGGCGGTGCATCTGCTCCTGCACCAGCTCGGCGGCCTGCTGCACATCCGCCAGGGCCCGGCCTCGTAGGGAGAGCCGTGCCAGGCCCTCGGTCCCCTGCAGGTGAGCCAAGGCCGCGGTTAATCCGAGTTTGGGTAGACGTTCCGCCAGGGTGCTCAATTCGGCCGCGAGCTGATCCCACTGGGCCGAGCTGCTGGCCTCGATCTCGGCGGCGGACCAGCCCAGCAGGGCCGAGGCCGCCAGTAATTTCAAGCGCCCCAGTTGGCCGGGTTGTGCCAGGGCATCGAGGAAACGCTGCAGAGCACTGGCCCCGAGGCTTTCAAAGACATCGCCGCGGCTGACCAGACGGCTTGGGATCTGCCGTCGCTCCAGGGCGGCCCGCAGGGCCTCAGCCTGCTCGTGGCGGCTGACCAGCAGACAGAGGTCGCCCGGGTCGATCGGCCGGCCGTTAAGCAGGAGCCCTTGGCTCAGCAGGTCCTGGCAGAGACCGGCCACCTGGGCCTCGAGCCCCTGGCTTGGATCCAGTTCCAGCAGCTGCAGCGGCGCTGGGTTGCCTGGGCACTCCAGCTGTCCCTTGTTGGCCTTGGCCAGCACCTGGGGCACCTCCAGTGCGCTCTGGATTAACCCGGGTTGCATCAAGGCGTTCAGGCCCGCCACCAGTGCTGCGCTCGAGCGGCGGTTCTCGAACAGGCCAAAGCGGCCATCGGCCTCGGCGGCCGCCTGGCGGTAGGTCTGCAGCTCCCCGCCCCGGAAGCGGTAGATCGCCTGCTTGGGGTCGCCCACCATCACCAGCAGGTGCCGGCTGGGCTCCTGGGCAAAGGCCCACTTGAGGATCCGCCACTGGATCGGGTCGGTGTCTTGAAACTCATCGATCAGGGCGGCCCGGTAGCGGCGGGAGACGGCCTGCAGCAGGGGCGAGGGCTCGCGGGGCTCCGGGCCCGGATCGAGTTGCTCGAGCAGTTGACCGAAGCTGATCTCACCGCTGCGCTCCCGGCGGCGTTGCAGCTCGGTGCGCCCCCAGTGGCAGAAGTGCAGCAGGGCCAGCTCGGCGGGCCCCTCCACCACCGCGGCGACGGCCTGGAGCAGGGGGGCCTGGGGCAAGGAGACCTGATCGCCGTGGGCCGGGGCCGCCGCCTTGGTGAAGGGGCCCGGGTGGAAGTACTTCTTGAGGTCCTCCTGCTGGAGCAGGGCGTCATAGCCGGCTGGTGCCTCCAGCTGGGAGAGCCAGGTCTGAACGCGGTTCAGGCGGTCGGGTTTGGCCTTGAGCCGGTAGGGGGCGTACTTGACCCCCAGGCTCTTGAGCTCCACCGCGGCCGCGGCGAACTCCTCCTCGAGGGCCTCGCTGCGGGCCTCCCACTCCGCCTGGAACTGCTGCCATACGCGGCTCCAATGGGGAGCGAGTTGCTCCGCCAGGGTCAGCTCAGTGCTCCAGCCCTCGGGCAGGGGGGCGAGCTGCAGGGCCGGGTCGCCATCGAGGCTGCCCAGCAGGTTCACCAGCTGCTCGGGGTTGACCTGTTGGCTCTGCAGGCCCGCCAGCAGATGGGGCGGCAGGGGAAGCACCTGCTGCTGCCAGTAGTCATGGACCAGCTGTTGTCTCCGCTCGCGCCCCTGGCTCTCCAGGGCGACTTCCGGGCCGAGGCCGGCCTCGAGGGCGTGGCGCTGCAGGGTGCGGCGGCAGAAGCCATGGATGGTGGTGATGTCGGCGCGATCCAGCCGCTCCAGGGCCAAGAGCAAGCGGCCCTTGATCGCCATCACCTGATCGGCCAGCAGGGCTGAGCGCCACTGCTGCAGCGGTTCGTCGGCCTCGGGGTTGGCGCGATCGAGCAGGACCAGGGCCTCCTGCAGGCGGCGGGCAATGCGGTCCCGCAGTTCGGCGGCGGCGGCATCGGTGAAGGTCACCACCAGCAACTCCTCGACCTCGAGCGGGCGCCGTCCCTCGCTCAGCGCACGCAGCACCAGGTGAGCCAGGGCAAAGGTTTTGCCGGTGCCGGCGCTGGCCTCCAGCAGCCGGATCCCCGGCGCCAGGCTGAAGCCGTTGGCGTCAAAGGCGGCCAGGGTCATGGCTTGACCTCCTGGCGGCGCTCCAGCAGCGGCCCATGCAGCGTCAGGGCCAGGCTCTGCAGCTCCGCTGTGAGCAGGTCCCCCAGGGGCAGGTCCGAGCCAAAGCAGACCCGCTGCACCGGATCGTCCCGCTCGGCCCGCAGTTGATAGCCCCCTTCCCAGATCTCCTTGGCTTTGGCCCAACCGCGCCCCTGGCCCGGTTTGCTGGTCTCGGCGCTGGCGTAGGCCCAGCCGGTTTCCGGCGGTAACCCCCAGCAGTCCCTGCGGTGCGCCTCGCGCCAGCTCTGCAGTTGCTCCAGCAGGGTGCTTGCTTGTTTGGGGTCAGGGGCCTCAAAGCGCTCCAGCACCCGGAAACGATGGCGGTCGCGGCCCACCAAGGAGGCCCCCTGCAGGTTTAGGCCTGCGGCCGCCGCCAGCAGGCACTCCAGCCAGAGCTGCAGGCGTTGGGGGGTGCGGGGTTTGGCGGTGTGGACCAGCACCAACTGGCCGCCGCGGCTGCTCAACTCCGCGGCATAGCCCTGCCATTGCACCGGCTGCTGCTCCGGCTCCCCCAGCAGCTCCAGGCAGCTGCTCAGGCTCTGCCAGCGCTGCTCCAACTGCTCCACCTCCAGGGCTCCGGCGGCCAGGGGGGGCAGCAGGCCCCGGCCCCGTTCCCGTTCGCGCCAATCGGGGCTCGCAGCCCCGGGCTCCTCGTCCCATTCGCGGCGCAGCAGGCTGGAGCGCTCCCGCTCCCCCAGTTGCAGGGCTTCGAGATCGAGCACCGGCTGATCGAATTCCTTCGGGCGAATGCCCAGTTGCTCCAGCCAGAGGCCCTGGGGGGCCTGGATCCAGCGCTGTAGATCGCTCCAGGCCTCGGCCGGAGTGGTCTGGGGGAGCGGCGGCGCCGGTGGCGGGGTGCTGAAGGCCAGCCCCTGCTGACAGCGGAGCTCGCCCTGCTCGAGCTGTTGTCGCACCTGTAGGAGGCGTTGGTCGCAACTCGCCGCCGGCCAGGGAGCCATGGCGAGGAAGTTGCTGCGCTCCAGGGCATTGGCGGCGTGCTCCCGCAGGGGGACGGCGCTGCTGCCGAGCTGTTGGGCCAGCAACTCCAACCACTGCCGCACCGGTGTGGAGGCTTCCAGGGTTTCTCCGGTGCGTTCATCGCGGCAGCTCCAACTGAGCAGCAGGTGCTGGCGCGCTGAGAGCAGGGCCTCCAGCAGGACGTAGCGGTCCTGGTCGCCGCTGTTGGGATCGCCCAGCTCGCGGCGGTGCTCCATCAGATGGAAGCCAGGTCGTTGGCGCTGGCGGGGGAAGGCCCCGGCATCCAGCCCCATCAGCACCACCACCCGGTGCGGAATCGCGCGCATCGGCTCCAGGGCGCTGATGGTCAGGGCCCCAGAGCGGTGCCCAAAGCGGCCGCTGCCCTCGCTCAGGCGCTCCGCCAGGACATCGGCCACCACCGGAGCGGCGAGCTCCAGGGGGCTCTCGCCGGCCACCGCCTGCCAATCCGCCAGGGCCGCATGGATCGTCTGCAGCTCCCAAGCCCAGCTCCCCCCATCGCCAAAGAGCAGGGGCAGCTGCTCCCGTAGGCCCTCCACCCACTCCGGCACCCGCCGCGCTTGGGCGAACCAGCGCAGGCTGCTGAGCAATTGCCGCAACAGGCCAATCCAGCGGCCCTGCTGCTCGAGGCTGCCGCCCAGGGCCATCGGTGCGGTCTCCCCGAGGGCGAGGCCCGGGAGATCTGGGAGCACCAGGCCCAGCACGAGCCGATCGATCGCCCAACCGAGGCTGTGGCTGGGGTCCCCGCCCCGGTCTCGTCCATCCAGTCCCCAGCGGAACCCCGCCCGCTGCAGCAGGGCCGTGAGCTCGCCGGCGTCGCCGGCTTCGAGCTGTTGGGCCGCCAGCAGGGGCCCGCAGCAGAGCACGTTCTCCAGGGCACTGGCCGTCAGGCGTTCGCCGCCGAGTTGCAGCAGGGTGAGCAGTCCTTGGGCAATCCCCGCCTCGCTCTGTTGGCTGCGGTCCGTCAGACGCCAAGGCAGGCGCACCCCGGTGGCCTCGGCATCACCGAAGACCGCCGGTACTAGCGGGGCGAAGGCCTCCACCTGGGGCGTCATCACCAGGATGTCCCGCGGCTCGAGGCCGGGGTCCGCGGCCAGCAGCTGCAGGATCTGATCGCGCACCACCTGGAGTTGGCGCAGCCGGCCCGGGCAGGCGTGGAATTCCAGGGAGCGATCCTGCGGGTCCCGATGCAGGGGTTGATCGGCCTCCGGTTCGCCGCAGACCAGCTGCTCCTGCAGTTGCTCCAGAAGGGACGGTTCCCGTTGCTCGTGTCGGGCGACGGTGGCGGGGGCAAAGAACAGATCCCCCTCCTGCCATTGGCCCAGTTGGCTCTCGCCGGTTCCCTCGAGCAACTGCTGAAATTCCGCCCCAAGCCGGCCAAAGCGGGCCTCCAGGCTCGGCACGCTCAGCAACCAGTCCGCCGCCAGGGGATCACTCAGGGCCGCCGGGCCGCTGCGCTGCCAGAGATCGCGGCAGGGGGTGAGCATGTAGAGCTCGACTTGGCGCACCGCCGAGAGGGCCTGCAGCAGTTCCACCTGCACCGGGGCCAGGCTGCTTAAGCCGAAGAGCCGCAGCGGTTGCGCGCTGGTCAGCTCCGGTCTCCAGCCGGCCTCGAGCCGGCGAATCAGCTGCCGTGCCCGCACGCCAAAGGGCAGACAGCCCAGGCGTTCGACCAAACGGCGCAGCAACTCCGGCTGCCACTGCAACCCCTCCGGCAGCGTCTGGGGTTGCTCGCTCAGCCAGGCTTCGAGCATCGCCGGGCGATAGAGGCCGTAGTCGTCGATGGCATCGGCAATCGCTCGCGCCAATTGCCAGAGGGCCTGATCGAGTCGGTCCAGTCCGGAGGAGCGAACGGCCAGCCATTGGCGCAGGGGCTGAGCCGTTGGGCTTTGCAACAGCTCCGGCAGCAACTCCAACAACGGCCAGACCAGGTTCTGGGCGCGCCAGGGATCGGGGCCGCTCTGCGGTGGGGCGTCCTCCAGCCATTGGTTGACCAACTGCCGCAGCAGGCTGCTGGGGAAGGGAAAGCGCAGGTTCGCCGCAATGCCGGCGGGGTTGGCCAGGGCCAGTTGCTCCCCCAGCCAGCGGCTGGTGGGCCAGGTGTTCACCACCACCTGGGCCTCCTCGAGCAGCCCCGGCGGATGCAATTGCAGGTTGGTGGCCAGGACGCGAGCCAGCAGCTCAGCGCGATTGCTGCGGTAGACCGTGAGCAAGGCTCAGACGGGGCTCAGGCTGGGCGACTGCAGGCTATGGGCAAGACCCGGAACTGACACCACCTCGCGGCTCTCGGGGCAGTAGGCGCTGAGGTCGCCGCCGTAGCAGGCGCCGGTGTCCACCATGACGATGTTGGGCAGGCGGCGGACGTTCGGGCCGGGGGTGTGGCCGATCACCACATCGCCAAAGCGTCCGTCGTACTGCTCCCAAAACCCCATGCGCACCCGTAGATCCGGTTGCCAGGTGCTGGGGTTGAAGCCGGCATGGGTGGCCACCCAACCTTCGCCCCAGTAGGCCAGGGGCAGCTGCTCCAGGCGTTTCAGCCAAAGGGCGCAACCGTCGCTGCCGAGTTGACGGCGTGTCTCGGCGCCGGCCTGTTTGTTGGCGCCGTCATCGCTGCGCAGGGCCTCGATCAGATCCTGCTCGTGGTTGCCCCGAAGCCAGATGGCGCGGCCGCTCTCCACCAGGCCCCAGATGCGATCCATCGTCGCGGGGGTGTCGGGGCCGCGGTTGATGGCGTCGCCGCAAAAAATCAGACGGTCACCAGCAGGCAATTCGACGAGCAGGCTCTCGAGGGACCCCGAGCAGCCATGCACATCACCGATGACCCAGTGGCGGGCTTTGCGACTGACGGTCGTCATATCTCCCACTTTGGCTGGAGCCTTGACGATCTGTCAGCCCCTTTTGCGCATCCCCTCGCAGAGGGTGAAAACGGGATAACGTCCCCTTAACCACGCCCCTCTGGATGGATAGCCAGACCCCGGAGAGCTCCAAGCCGGTTGATCCGCGCAGCCTCTCGGTGGGTCGGCGGGTGGAGATTCTGGTGAAAGCGCTCGATGGGGCGAAGCGCACCAATGAAGCTCTGGCCAAGTGCGCCAACGGCGACGAGATGGTGGAGGTGCTCCTCAACGCCTCCTCCAAGTTGGGTCTGGGGCTGACCCAGGCGGAACTCACCCGTACCCCGCCGATCCGCGACTGGATCTGGTGGAAGAACAAAGAAGCGGTGCTCACCATTGGTGATGCCAAGCCCCGCTACCAGCAGGACGGAGCGCAGGGCCGATCCGATGGGGATGAGCCCCGCAAGAAGTTCCTCGGTCTCTTCTGAGCTCAGGCGGCGCTGGCCAGGGCGTCGGGGATGGAGCTGGAGGGCGCCTCAAAGCTGCCCTTGGCCACAAACTCCAGACGCAGCTTCATGAAGTCGATGAACTTCGGATCGGTGGAGACCACCGCGGCGGCGGGCTGGGGGACCTGCTCGGCAATGGCTTTGAGCTCGGGGGCTTGGAGGAAGGCGGGGCGCTTCACCAGCCAGAAGTCGATGGCTTTGCCCTGCTCGCCGTAATTACGGACACGCTCGCGCAGCACCTCATCGAGGGGCTCCTCCACGGTGAGGAAGGCCTCACTGGCGGCCACGAAGTGGTACTGGGTCATGAACTGGTGCTGCCGAAGAGGGGTTCCCGGCGGGGATTCTGGACCAAAGCCTTCATCTGCCGCACGGCCTCCTCCAGGCCCACTGCGAGGGCCCGGGCGACGATGGTGTGACCGATGTTGAGCTCCTCCATGCCCTCGATGGCGGCGATCGGCTCCACGTTTTGGTAGGTCAGGCCATGGCCAGCGTTGACCCGCAGGCCCAGGCTGCGGGCAATGAAAGTGCCCTCGGTGATGCGCGCCAGTTCCTTGGCCTGCTGCTGCCAGTTCGCCTCGGCATAGGTGCCGGTGTGCAGTTCCACCCAGCGGGCGCCGCTGGCCTGGCAGGCCTCCAGCTGGCTGGCCTCGGCATCGACAAACAGGCTGACGCCGATGCCGGCGTCCTGGAGACGACCCGAGATTCCTTTGATTGTGGTGAGCTGCGATGCCACATCCAGCCCCCCTTCTGTGGTGACCTCCTCGCGCTTCTCCGGCACGAGGGTGACCATGTCGGGCTTGATCCGCAGGGCGATGGCCTCCATCTCGGCGGTCGCGGCCATCTCCAGGTTCAGGCGGCTGCGCACCACCTGACGCAACAACTCCACATCGCGGTCCTGGATGTGGCGCCGGTCCTCCCGCAGGTGCACGGTGATGCCATCGGCGCCGCCGAGCTCGGCCAGCAGGGCGTAGCTCACCGGGTCGGGCTCAACCGTGCGGCGGGCCTGGCGCACATTGGCGATGTGATCGATGTTGACGCCAAGGCTCGCCATGGCAATCGCTGCTGCTAGGCGGATCCTATGGATGGCGCCGCCAGGCCCGCTCGATCAACTGCCTGCTTGAGGGGCTTTCGGAAGGGGATCGCCCTTAGGTTGCCGGGACTTCAGGTCAGGGTGTTCAGTCCGATGGCGGCGGCAGGCACGGCATCGGTGGTCCTGACGGAACGGGAAAAGAGTCTCTGCAACGGCATCAACCCCTGGCTGGCGCCGGTGGCGATGGTGCTCACCCAGGACGTTGCCCTGAAGGGATTTTTTGGTGGTGGCCTGAGGGTCCTTGGCCGCGAAAACTTGCCCCATGAGGGGCCGGTGCTGCTGGCGCCGACCCACCGCTCCCGCTGGGATGCGCTGATGCTCCCCTATGCCGCCGGGCGCCGGGTGAGCGGACGGGACTGCCGCTTCATGGTCACCAGCGATGAGATGACCGGTCTGCAGGGCTGGTTCCTGCATCGCCTGGGCTGCTTCCCGGTGAATCCGCGCAAGCCGGCCGCCGCCTCCCTGCGCTTTGCCGTCGATCTGCTGGAGAGCGGCAATCAATTGGTGATGTTCCCGGAGGGGAAGATCAACCAGGACGATCCAGCCATGCGGCTGATGCCTGGGCTGGCGCGGCTGACGGCCCTGGCGGAAGGCCAGGGGGTGGCGGTTCAGGTGGTGCCCGTCGGGATTGCCTATGGCCATGCCAAGCCCCGCTTTGGCGATCAGGCTGCCCTCTGCTTCGGTCAACCCCTGCGTCTGGCCGGCGGGGAACGGGAGCAGATCAAGGCCCTGACGCTGGATCTGACGGAGAAGCTTCAGGCTGCTGAGGCGCTGGCGCTCCAGGCGGTTGGGCGCCCTTTGCAACGCCCGTAGAGTTGCCCCAATTCGCAAGTGCTCCTGTGCGCCGGCAACTCGCCGCCTTCAGCCTCTCCGCCCTGGCGGCGGTTGTCCCTGGTCTGGTCTCGCAATCCGCCCTGGCTCAGGACGCCCAAAAGGTCCTGGCTTCCCCCAGCTCGGGTCTGAACCTCAGCGCCATCGAGGCCAAGGTGGCGGCCGGTGATGCCGCTGCGGCTGCCGGCAATCTGGAGCAGGCCAAAGCCGACTACGACTCGGCCCGTGAAGGCGCCCAGAACCTGACCCGCTTTTATCGCAGCCTCAGCGGTTCCTTCCGCGGCCTCGATGCCCGGATCCCCCGGGAGATGGATGCCAAAGGCCGGGAGGCCCTCGAGCTGCAGGCCAAGATCGACCTGCGGCTGGCGGCGCTGCTGCGCCGGATGAACCAGCCCGCCGCTGCCGTCCCCCTGTTGGTGGAAGTGGTTCAGATCACCACCCCGGCCAACCCCATGGGTCAGAAGGCCTATCAGAGCCTGCTGGAGCTGGGCTTCGTCACCACCCCCTTCGCCGGTGGTTCGGCCGCGGGCAACTGATTCCGCAGTCTGTCTTCTTACAGTCCCAAGCTCACTGATCTGAGGTCATGGTTCATCCCGACCAGGTGAAGGCCGCCATTGGCGTCGCCCTTCCCGATGCCTGCGTTGAGGTGGAAGATCTCACCGGCGGCGGAGACCACCTGCAGGTGAAGGTGGTCTCCTCGGCGTTTGAGGGACTCAGCCGGATCAAGCAGCACCAGCTGGTCTACGGCGCCCTGCGCTCGGAGCTGGCCAGCGAGGCGATCCACGCCCTCGCCCTGCAGACCTCAACCCCCTCCTGATTTCACGATTCGTCCCATGGATTCCGCCCTCAAGCAGCGCCTCGATCAGTTGGTGGGCAGCAGCCCGATCTTCGTTTTCATGAAGGGCAGCAAGTTGATGCCCCAGTGCGGCTTCAGCAACAACGTGGTGCAGATCCTCAACGCCATGGCCGTTCCCTTCGAGACCTTTGACGTGCTCTCCGACATGGAGATCCGTCAGGGCATCAAGGAGTACTCCGAGTGGCCGACCATTCCCCAGGTCTATGTCAACGGGGAGTTCATCGGCGGCTCCGACATCCTGATCGAGATGTACAACTCCGGGGAACTCAAGGAAAAGCTCGCGATTGCCCTCGCCAGCTGAGATCTCCAAGGGGCCTGAGGGCCCCTTTTTTTGCCTAGTTGCGGCCAGTCTCGTAGAGGGTGCTCATGTCGCCATTGGGGCCGATGAAGCTGGAGGGATCCATGATCCAGCGGTCCACGACCTCCTCAAGGCGGCGCTGGGCCAGGGGGTCCAGGAGGGCCGAGCGCCGCAGGGCATGCAGATATCCATCGGCGTAGAGCCGCAGTTCCGAGGGCCCGTGGTAGCGATCCGCCAGGGACTGGCAGGCATCGCAGAGGGACTGGAAATGGCGAATGGCTTCTGGGTGCTGCAGTCCGTTCATGGTTCGGGAAGAGGGCCTCGACCCGGTGGCCAGATATCAAGCAGTGCCTGATACCGATGTGCCTCTGAAATTACCGATAGCGTAGAGAGAATCAAGGAGAAGGGCGTGTCCTCCACACCTCCAAGTCCTGAATCGAATCTGAAACGGGTTCTGGTGGTGGATCCTCACCCCACCCTGCGCACCGTTCTGGCCCAGCGACTGCGGCAGGACGGTCACCTCACCGCCGCTGTCTCCACCGCCTCTGAGGCCATTGCCCTCTGTGAGGACCTCACCCCCGACCTGCTTGTTGCCGCCGAACTGCTGGAGGAAACCTCAGCCCTGAAGCTGGCCGGTCAGCTGCGCTGTCCGGTGATGGTGCTCACGGCCCGCTCCGGCTCAGAACCTGTGGTCTCCCTGCTCGATGCCGGTGCCGATGATGTCCTGCGCAAGCCCTTTGGCCTGGAGGAACTGGCCGCCCGCTGTCGGTTGCTGCTGCGCCGCAGTGGCACGGGTCTGCAGGAGCGGGTCTGCGTCGGTCCGCTCGAGGTGCATGTCCTGCTGCGCCAGGTGACCCTGCGGGATCAGCCCGTTGAGCTCAGCCCCCGGGAATTCGCCCTGCTCTGCGCCCTGCTTATGCCCCCGGGCATCATCCGCAGCCGCAGCGAACTGCTGCGCATGGCCTGGCCCCCCTTCAGTGGTGGCCCCCGTTCGGTCGACACCCAGGTGCTCACCCTGCGGCGCAAGTTGGAGCAGGCCGGTCTGGGCGAGGGCGGTGGCATCGAGACCGTGCGCCAGCAGGGTTACCGCTTCAGCCTGGACACCATTCCCTCCGATGGCCTCAGCTCAGCGCCGCTGACGGGAGCACCCATCGCCCGCTGAGCAGGGCCCAGCCCACCATCGCCTCAAACATCAGCATCGCCAGGCAGAGCCCCGCCAGGAGCTGATAGGTCCAAGGGGGGCTGATCCGGCCGATGGAGCTGGTGTCCAGGCCCGTCCGCTCGCTGAAGCGGCCCAGGAACTCCTCGAAGGCTTGCACCCGTTGGGGGAGCAGATAGGCCGAGCCGTCCTCCGTTCTGACGTAGAAGACGCGGCCCCCCTGGCTCGTGGCCACAGGCGTTAGGCCCTTGACCTGCTCCCAGGTCAGGGACCAACCGCGGCGCAGCAGCCAGGAGCACCAGCGGGGGTAGCCCACCTGCAGGCCGCCTTCGCCCAGGCTGACCTCCTCGCTCACCAGGGCCCAGACCAGCAGCAGCCCCAGGGGCAGGGCCGCGATCAGCCAGGGCTGGAGGTTGGCCGGGGCCATCCAGGGCAGGGGGAAGACCAGGGCCAGATAGAGGCTGACCAGCGTGAAGCGAATCAGCGGCGCCATCGGGTAGCGCTGGTCGCTCATCGGTCCTCGGGGGAGCCGGGGAGCGGTTCGATCACAGTCGAGGGTTGGTAGCGCCCGCCGAAGACCTCCTGCTCGCGTCCCTTCCAGAACTCACCCAGGCGCATCAGATCGGCGTGGGCCTCGTGGAGTTTCTGCTCGTACTCCTCGGGGTTCATCGTGTCCTTGGCCTCCTTCAGCTTGGTCAGCCGCAGCAGCTGCAGCATCCAGGGTTTGGAGAGTTCGCCCCGCTGCTCGAGGTAGCGGGCCAGCTCCTCGGAAGTCGGCATCTCGGCAGCTTGCGTCAAGAGGGGCCACCCTATGGAGATGGCCTCTGCATCTGCGAGTTCGGGTTTCTGCCTGCCGCCGGCCTGGGCCGCTGAGGCTGTCGTCTACCAGATCTTTCCGGATCGTTTCTGCCGCAGTGGGCGCTCGCCCCAGCAGAGCGGCCTGCTGCTGGCGCCCTGGGGCTCTGCGCCCGATCCCCATGCCTTTCAAGGGGGTGACCTCTGGGGCGTGCTCGATCGCCTGGACCATCTGCAGGGTCTGGGGGTCAGCTGCCTCTATCTCAACCCGATCTTCAGCTCGGCGGCCAATCACCGCTATCACGCCTACGACTATTTCCAGGTCGATCCACTGCTGGGCGGTGAGCCGGCCTTTGCGGCGCTGCTGGCCGAACTCAAGCGCCGGGGTATGCGCCTGCTGCTCGATGGGGTCTTCAACCACTGCGGCCGGGGTTTCTGGGCCTTCCATCACCTGCTGGAGAACGGGCCGGCCTCGCCCTACCGCGACTGGTTCATTAGCGAGCACTGGCCTCTGAGGCCCTATCCCGCCGCGGGGGAGTCCTGCGGCTACCACGCCTGGTGGTCTGATCCGGCCCTGCCCAAGTTCAACCACGCCAATCCCCAGGTGCGTGAGCACCTGCTGGCGGTTGGTCGCCACTGGATCGAGCGCGGGATCGACGGCTGGCGCCTGGACGTTCCCGATGAGGTGGAGCCGAGCTTCTGGCTGGAGTTTCGGCGGGAGGTGCGCGCGGCCAACCCCGAGGCCTGGATCGTTGGCGAGATCTGGGGTGAGGCACGCCAGTGGCTCGGCGGTCAGCACTTCGATGGGGTGATGAATTACCGGATCGCCTGGGGCAGCCTCGGCTGGGCCGCTGCCGGGGACCTGGCGCCAGGCCATCACCGCGAGGCGATTCCCTACCAATGCCTCAGCGGCGAGCGCTATCGCGCGCTGCTGCTCGAGACCTTGGGTTGGTACCGGCCCGAGGTGAACTGCGCTCAGCTCAACCTGCTGGACAGCCATGACGTGCCGCGGGCGCTGCACATGCTCCAGGGGGACCTGGCGGCCCTGAAGCTGGCCCTGGTGCTGCTCTTTGCCCTGCCTGGGGTGCCCTCGCTCTATTACGGCACCGAGGCTGGCCTCGCGGGCGGCGAGGAACCGGCCTGCCGTGAGGCCTTCCCCTGGGGGGCGCCCCTGGTCTTGGGCGATTTCATCGCTGCTCTGGCCCAGATGCGCCGGGAGCACTCCGCCCTGCGCTCGGCTGAACTGGAGCTGGAGCTCCTTGGTGAGGATGGGTTGCTGCTGATCCGCGGCAGCGGGGCCAATCGGCGGCGGCTGGTGCTCAACCGCAGCCGGGATTCAGCGTTGGCACTGCCCGATGGCGGCCAGCTGGCCCCCCAGGACTGGCGGCTCTTGGCCTAGTCCGGCAGGGCCCAGGGGTTCAGGCCCAGGTCCGCGCCGATGCGGTGGGCGCAGGCGAAGCCGCTGAAGGCCACGGCATTCAGCCCCTGGCCGGGGAAGCAGGAATCGCCGACGCAGTAAAGGTTCTGCAGCCCCGTGCGGTTGAAGGGCATCGGCAGCAGGCCCGGCAGGCGCAGGGCCGGGATCGGGCCGTAGCTGCCGCCCATGCGCCCGAGGAAGCGGCGGTGGGTGCGGGGCGTGCCGATCTCCTGGTGGCGGATCGCGCCGGCCAGACCCGGCAGGATTGCTTCCAGTCGTTGCACCAGCCGGGCCGCATCGGCGCTCTTCTTGGCCTTGTAGGCGCTCGGGCTCAGGTCCTTCCAGGCCTGGATGTCGCTTGGGGTGAAGGTGTGGACGATGTGCCGGCCCTCGGGGGCCAGGGAGGGATCCAGCAGGGTCGGGATCGAGACGAAGATCACCCCCTGCTCGTCCTCCATCGCCGCCCAGTCCTCCAGCAGCAGGTGGTGGCAGTGGAAGCCCTCGGGAATGAGCGAGGCGTCGACCCCCAGATGCAGGGAGAGGAAGGAGGGGGAGGGTTTGTAGCGGCGGCGCCAGGTGCGCTCGGCCTTGGGGGTGTGGGCGGCATCCACCAGGGGTTGGCGCACCGAGCCCTCGCCGGCAAAGGTGTCCCAGCGGGTGGCATTGCTCACCACGCGGCGGGCCTGGATCGTCTCGCCATCGGCCAGCTTCACGCCCACGGCCTGGCCGTTCTCGATCAGCACCTCGGTGACGCGGGTCTTGTAGCGAATCGCGCCGCCATGGCTCTCGAGGCCGGCCACCAGTTTCTCGGCGATCACCCCAACGCCTCCCTTGGGGTAGTTGATGCCGCCGGCATGGCGATCGGAGAAGACCATGCCGGCGTTGATCATCGGCGTGAGGTCGGCCGGCATCACGCTCCAGCAGAAGCACTCCATGTCGATCAGCTTCAGCAGCTGCTCGTCCTTGATGTGCTGGCGGGCCACATCTCCGACGTTGAAGGGCAGCCAGCGGGCCAGCCCCAGGCAGGCCAGGGGCGCCTTGAAGAAGACCTTGGCCAGGTAGGCCGGGTCCTCGAGCGAGAGCAGCGGCATCGCATCGAGACAGTTGAACACCTGCCAGCAGGTGTCATAGAAGGCGCGGATGCCCTTGGCCTCGTGGGGGAAGAGGCCCGTGAGGCGGGCGATGAAGGCCTCGTAGTCCCGGTCCACCGCGACGTTCAGGCCGCCCGGTAGGTGGTATTCGAGCTGGGCTGGATCCGGCACCGTCTCGCAGTGCTGGCCCACATCGCCTAGGGCCCGGGTCAGCAGATTCGTGTGGCCCTTCTCGCCGAAGCCAAAAATCATCGAGGCGCCCACATCAAAGGTGTAGCCCTCGCGGCGGAAGCTGCCTCCCGATCCCCCGGGGATCAAGTAGCGCTCCAGCACCAGGGTCTTGGCGCCCTTGGCCGCCAGCTGGGAGGCGGTCACCAGGCCGCCAATGCCCGAGCCGATCACGATCACGTCCCAGGAGGGCTTGGTCACGGCGGGACTGGCGGAAGCAGCTTGGACCCTAGGCGGCGACTAGGGCCTTCTCGCAGAAGGGCGCCAGATCCTCCAGGGCCCGGTCGCGGTACGCGCCGTAGCGGCGGCGCTTGTCGCGGATGCGCTCCGGGAGTTCGGGCAGTAGGCCGAAGTTGGGGGGCATTGGCTGGAACTTCTCGCTGGGGGCCTCGGCGATGAAGTGGGTCAGGGCGCCGCTCATGGTGGTGGCCGGCAGGTTGATCGGCTCCAGACCTTGGGCCAGGCGGGCGGCGTTGGTGCCGGCCAGCCAGCCG
>NZ_ADXM01000065.1:0-23477 GCF_000179255.1 Synechococcus sp. CB0205 | reverse complement strand
TCTGGAATTAATTGGGCTTCCGCTAAAAAAGACCGCCGAGGATCAATCGCAGGCGGCCTTGGTGTTGATTTCACTTTGTGATTGGGCCCTGATTCGGGCAATCAGGAGCGGTGGACGTGCACTTGTTTCCAGTTGCCGCTGAGCTTTTGCTAGATCCGGGTTTCGCAGCAGCGGGCGGTGATTGGATCACCATTGACGAGTTTCTGCGTCAGGCGGGTGTAGCTCACCACCACCGATTCCTCGCTCAGCCAGCGCAGATGCGGGCGGTTCAGTGTCTCTTTGCTTCTCTTTTGTGTTGTCTTTCCAATAAAAAGCCCGGTCATTGACCGGGCTCGCTTGTTGAAAATGCTCTGCTTTAGACGGAAGCGAATTCAGGAATTGAGGGGGTCGCTGAGTCTTTGCGGATGACCACCTGCTTGTCGTCGTCGACATCCACCAGGGCGGTGTCGCCTTCGCCGATTCGGCCAGAGAGGAACTCTTCGGCGAGGGAATCTTCCAGCAGGCGCATGACTGCACGGCGCAGCGGGCGGGCGCCGTAGCTGGGGTTGTAGCCCTCGTCGACCAGGCGCTCCTTGAAGGCCTCGGTGACCGTCAAGGTGATGCCCTTCTCCTGCATCCGAGTGAAGACTTCCTTGAGCATGATCTCGGAAATCTCCTTCACCTCGTCGCGGCTGAGCTGACGGAAGACGATGATCTCGTCCAGTCGGTTCAGGAACTCTGGGCGGAAGTACTGCTTGAGTTCTTCGTTCACCAGAGAGCGAATCCGGTTGTAGTTGGTCTCTTCGGCATCGCCGCCAGAGAACTCGAAACCGAGGCCGCCGCCGCCCTTCTCGATGACCTTCGAACCGATGTTCGAGGTCATGATGATCAGGGTGTTCTTGAAGTCCACCGTGCGGCCCTTGGAATCGGTCAGGCGACCGTCTTCCAGGAGTTGCAGCAGCAGGTTGAACACATCGGGGTGTGCCTTTTCGATCTCGTCGAACAGAACCACGGTGTAGGGACGACGACGAACCGCTTCGGTCAGCTGGCCGCCTTCATTGAAGCCCACATAGCCCGGAGGGGAGCCGATCAGTTTGCTGACCGTGTGGCGCTCCATGAACTCCGACATGTCCAGGCGAATCATCGCCTCTTCACTGCCGAAGAAGTAGGCCGCCAGGGACTTGGTCAGCTCAGTCTTACCCACACCCGTCGGGCCGGAGAAGATGAAGCTGGCGATCGGTCGGTTGGGGTTCTTCAGGCCAACCCGAGCGCGGCGGATGGCGCGGGACACCGCCTTCACGGCTTCGTCCTGACCGATCAGGCGCTGGTGGAGGGTCTCCTCCATGTTCAGCAGCTTGGCGGATTCGCTCTCGGTGAGCTTCTGGACAGGAACGCCAGTCCAGGAGGCCACGATCTGGGCGATGTCCTCTTCGGTCACCATCGGACCGCTCTCGCTCACAGCAGCTGCGGGAGCTTCGGCCACGGCGACTGGGGTATCCGCAGAGCCCTCGCTGGATTCAGCCGCGGGCTTCTCCTCGTTGCGGTTCTGCAGGATCGAGCGGATCTGCTCGCGCAGTTCGACTTCTTTATCGCGCAGTTCGCCGGCCTTGGTGAAGTCCTGCTCGCGCACGGCCTCATCCTTCTGCTTCTCGATCTCGCGCAGTTGCTTATCGACCTCCTTGGCCGCCGAGGGCAGCTTGGAGTTCATTAAGCGCACGCGGCTACCGGCCTCGTCGATCAAGTCGATGGCCTTGTCCGGAAGGAAGCGGTCGGAGATGTAGCGATCACCCAGGGTCGCGGCCGCCACCAAGGCCTCATCGGCAATGGTCAGGCGGTGGTGCGACTCGTAGCGCTCCTTCAGGCCGCGCAGGATCTCAATGGTGTCCTCGACGGAGGGCTCACCCACCTGCACCGGCTGGAAGCGACGTTCCAGGGCGGCATCCCGTTCGATGTGTTTGCGGTACTCATCCAGGGTGGTTGCGCCGATGCACTGGAGCTCACCGCGAGCCAGAGCGGGCTTGAGGATGTTGGCGGCATCGATCGCGCCTTCAGCGGCACCGGCGCCAATCAGGGTGTGGACCTCGTCGATCACCAGGATCACGTTCCCGGCGCCACGGATCTCCTCCATGATTTTTTTGAGGCGCTCCTCGAATTCGCCCCGGTACTTGGTGCCGGCCACCAGCAAGCCGATGTCCAGGGTGAGGACCCGCTTGTCCTCGAGGATGTCGGGCACATCGCCGGAGTTGATGCGCTGGGCCAGGCCTTCGGCAATGGCCGTCTTGCCCACACCGGGTTCGCCGATGAGAACAGGGTTGTTCTTGGTGCGGCGACCCAGGATCTGGATCACGCGCTCAATTTCGTGCTGACGGCCAACGACCGGGTCGAGCTTCCCGTCGGAGGCTTGCTGGGTCAGGTTGCTGCCGAACTCATCGAGTGTTGGCGTCTTGGTGGAACCCTTGCCACCACCGCCGCCACCGCCGGCGACCTCGGCGGTCTCGCCCAGCATGCGGATCACCTGGGTACGCACCTTGGCCAGGTCCACCCCAAGGTTTTCCAGAACCCGTGCGGCAACACCTTCGCCTTCGCGAATCAGGCCCAGCAGCAGATGTTCGGTACCGATGTAGTTGTGGCCGAGCTGACGCGCTTCCTCAAGGGAGAGTTCCAGAACGCGCTTGGCCCTCGGCGTGAAGGGGATCTCGACGACGGCCACAAAGCCGGATCCGCGGCCGATGATCTTCTCGACCTCGACCCGAGCGTCCTTGAGGTTGACGCCCATCGACTTCAGGACCTTGGCGGCAACGCCGGTGCCTTCGCCGATCAGGCCCAGGAGGATCTGCTCGGTGCCCACGAAGTTGTGACCCAGGCGGCGGGCCTCTTCTTGGGCCAGCATGATCACCTTGATGGCCTTCTCGGTAAACCGCTCGAACATGGGGCGGGGCCTGGCTGCATGTTCCCCAAATTTATCAGGGTTGCTTGGGGGTGTGTGAGATCAATTTCAGAAGCGCTAAAACCCAATGCCAAAAAGGGATTGCCCCGCGCTATCGTCACAGCGAAGCGGTTAAAAGTTTCCGGTTCTCGCTATCAGGAATGGGCGGCAATCCGTACCGCCTCTCAGTGGTGTAATTCAAGCCATTGGATCAGGGCATCGCTTCCGTTGCGGTAGTAGCCGCGACGGATTCCAGCGGTGCTGAAGCCCAGGTCTGCGTAGAGCGCCCCTGCGGCGGTGTTGTCCGAGGCCACCTCCAGGGTCGCCCGCAGCGCTCCCGCCTCCCGGGCCTGCACCAGGAACGCCTGAATCACACGCCGTCCCAGGCCCTGCCGCCTGTGGCCTGGATCCACTGCCAGGGTTGTGATCTGCAGTTCATCCAGGACCAGCAGTCCGCAGGCGAAGGCCAGCAGCTGCTCCCCTTGCCAGAGCCCCAGCCCTGGCCTCTGTTCGTCGGCCAGTTCAGTGCTCCACTGGCTTTCGCTCCAGAGCCCGCCCAGGGCGGCTTGGTCCAGGGCAAGGCAAGCGCTGAGGTGCTCGGGCCTGATGGCCTCAAGGCGAATCGGGGGATCGGCGGTGTGCGTCGGCACAGGGGCCTGGAGGCGGCATCTTTAGGATCACCCCATGACGACTTCGATGGCGACAGCCGATCTCCAAGTGAGCAACCGGCCCTTTGAGAGCAACCGCGATACCGCTAGTCCCAACCGTAATCTCACCCCCGTAACGACGGCCGTTGGCCCGAAGGGTGGATTGGAGGTGGGGGGCTGCGGCCTGAGTGATCTGGCTCGCCGCTACGGCACTCCCTTGTATGTGCTGGATGAGGCCACCCTTCGCGGCAATGCCCAGGCCTACCGCAAGGCGCTGGCGTCCCATTACCCCGGTTCGGCCCTGGCGCTTTACGCCTCGAAGGCCAACAGCAGCCTGGCCATCACCGCTGTGGTTGCCTCCGAGGGGCTCGGCCTCGATGCGGTCTCGGCGGGCGAGTTGCTGACGGCGGTTCAGGGGGGGATGCCTCCTGAGCGCATTGTCTTTCACGGCAACAACAAGAGCCTTGAAGAGCTGCAGTTGGCTGCCGACTTGGGCGTCACCGTGGTGGCGGACAACTGGTCGGATCTCGAGCTCTTGGCGTCCCTGGGCTTGAGCCAGCCGGTGCGCCTGATGCTGCGCTTTACCCCTGGGATCGAGTGCCACACCCACGAGTACATCCGCACCGGGCACCTCGACAGCAAATTCGGGTTTGATCCCGACCAGCTCGAGCCTGTACTGAGGCACCTTCAGGGCTGCAGCTGGGCGTTGGTCAGCGGCCTCCACGCCCATATCGGCTCTCAGATTTTTGAACTGCAGCCCCACCGCGATTTGGCAGCGGTGATGGCCGACGCCCTGAAGTTGGCGCGCGAACTTGGCCATCCCGTCTCGGACTTGAACGTCGGCGGTGGTCTTGGAATCCGTTATGTCGAATCCGATGATCCGCCGTCCATCGACGAATGGGTCCGCACCGTGGCCGAGGCCGTGGCTGGTGCCTGCCAGGACCGGGGACTGGATCTGCCGCGGCTTCTCTGCGAGCCCGGTCGTTCCCTGGTGGCTACGGCTGGGGTGACCCTCTACAGCGTTGGCAGCCGCAAGGAGATCCCTGGGATCCGAACCTATCTCTCCGTTGATGGCGGGATGAGCGATAACCCTCGTCCGATCACCTATCAATCGCTCTACACCGCTGTTTTGGCTGACCGCCCTGAGGCGGAAGCCAGCGACACCGTCACCCTGGCGGGTAAGCACTGCGAATCCGGAGACGTGCTGCTGAAGGACTTGGCCCTTCCTCCGGCCCAGGCAGGTGATGTTTTGGCAGTCTTTGCCACCGGCGCTTACAACGCCTCGATGGCTTCGAACTACAACCGCATCCCTCGCCCTGCAGCGGTAATGGTGCATGACGGCATGGCGGAGCTGGTGCAACGCCGGGAGTTGCCAGAGGAACTGCTGCGCTACGACGTTCTGCCGGAACGCCTTCGGCCGGTAGTCTGATCCTCAGCGAATAGAGCAAGGGTGCTCGGGTTGATCGGGGGAATCCAGCTGGGCTTCGTGCTGGATCTCCTGTTGGCCACCGCCCTTGGCATGGTCATTCTGGCTCGGGTAAACGAGCCGCGGACCCTCTGGTTACTGCGGGGCTACCTCACCTTGGTGGCTCTGGCCTGGGTGGTTCAGCGCTACGCCAACCTGCCGCTCACCAGCAAGCTGGTGGATGCCCTGGTCATGGCCTGCAGTTTGGCCCTGGCGATCCTCTGGCAAGGGGAACTGCGCCGCCTGATGGAGCTGCTGGGGACTGGCCGGCTGGATGTGCTCTTTGGCAGCCAACGGGCCGACAAGCTCGCCTCGAGTTCCGTTGGTGTTCTCAGTGAGGCTGCGGGTCGCCTCTCCCAGATCCGTCGTGGTGGATTGATCGTCCTGGATCTGGGCAGTGATCTGCGCCCAGAGGACTTCCTGAACCCCGGCATCGCTCTGGATGCTCAGCTCTCAGTCGATCTGCTCCTGAATCTCTTTGCGATCGACACCCCGCTCCATGACGGGGCGGTGCTGGTCAAAGGCAATCGGATCCTCTCGGCGGGGGTGATCCTGCCCCTCTCTCGCCAGGGAGTGAATCGCTATGGCACCCGCCATCTGGCGGCCCTAGGGATCACCGAGCGCTTCGATCGCTGCCTCTGCATCGTGGTGTCCGAGGAGACCGGCACGTTGTCGTTGGCGAAGCAGGGGCGCCTGGAGCGTCCGATTACCAGCTCGCGCCTTCAGGAATTGCTCAGCGAAGCGCTTGCGCAGGCCCCGAAATCCTCTGGGAAAGCTGCGGGTCGTAGCGTGTCCGTAGATTCGTCCGAGCCTCTCGCATGAGTCGTTCCCTGACGACTGCCTTAACTGTCGAAGGGAACAGGCCCTCGCGCTGCGCCCTCCCTCCCGGGCTGGAAACGGCCAGGCTGCCGGCCCATGTCGCGGTGATCATGGACGGCAATGGCCGTTGGGCCGGGCAGCGGAAACTTCCCCGGGTGATGGGGCACCGGGAAGGCGTGGAAGCCTTAAAGCGCACCCTGCGCCTCTGCAGTGATTGGGGCATTGGCTCGCTGACGGCCTACGCCTTCTCCACCGAGAACTGGAACCGCCCTTGCGAAGAGGTCAGCTTCTTGATGACCCTGTTTGAACGGGTCTTGGCTAATGAGCTCAAAGCGCTTGAACAGGAGCAGGTGCGCATTCGTTTTCTCGGCGACCTGGAGCAACTCCCGGAGGGTCTGCAGCAACTGATCCAGGACGCCACGCAGCGGACGGCCTCCAACACCGGTATTCGTTTCAATGTCTGCACTAACTACGGCGGTCGTCGCGAGTTGGTCAGGGCGGCGCGGCTGCTCGCGCAAGAGGTGGCCAGCGGTGAACGGGATCCTGAGTCGATTGATGAGCAGGCGTTTGCCTCCAAGCTCCTCACCGCTGGTGAGTCGGATCCAGACCTGTTGATCCGCACCAGCGGCGAGCAACGCATCAGCAATTTCCTGCTCTGGCAACTGGCCTACGCCGAGCTGCACATCACGGATGTTCTCTGGCCCGATTTCGATGAAACGGCCCTGGTGAGCGCCTTGATGGATTTCCAGAACCGCCAACGTCGCTTTGGTGGCGTGGCCTCCGTCTCCTCCTAATCGCGTGACCTCCTCTTCCGTTTCGGTGCGCCATGACTGGAGCACCTCTGAGATTCAGGCGCTCCTGGAGTTGCCCTTGATGGACCTGCTCTGGCAGGCCCAGGCGGTTCACCGCGAGGCCAACCCGGGGTATCGCGTCCAGCTGGCCTCCCTGTTGAGCGTCAAAACCGGCGGCTGCGAAGAGGACTGCGCCTACTGCCCGCAGTCGATGCACAACAGCAGCGATGTCACGGGGCAACCGGAGCTGGAGGTGGAGCCGGTCCTGGCCCGGGCTCGGGCGGCCAAGGAGGCCGGTGCCCATCGCTTCTGCATGGGTTGGGCCTGGAGAGATATCCGAGACGGGGCGCCCTTTGAGGCGATGTTGTCGATGGTGCGCGGCGTCCGGGAGCTGGGCATGGAGGCCTGCGTCACCGCCGGAATGCTGACGGACAGCCAGGCCGCCCGCCTGGCGGAGGCCGGCCTGACCTCCTACAACCACAACCTCGACACCAGCCCAGAGCACTACGACCGGATCATCACCACCCGCACCTACGAGGAGCGCCTGGAGACCTTGGCCCGGGTGCGCAAGGCGGGCATCTCGATGTGCTGCGGCGGCATCATCGGCATGGGCGAGAGCCTGACGGACCGTGCCTCGCTGCTGCAGGTGCTGGCCTCGATGAACCCCCATCCCGAGAGCGTGCCCATCAACGCCCTGGTGGCGGTGGAGGGGACCCCGCTGGAGGAGCAGCCCGCCGTGGATCCCCTCGATCTTGTGCGGATGGTGGCGGTGGCACGGATCCTGATGCCCCATAGCCGCGTGCGCCTCAGTGCTGGTCGCGAAACCATGAGCCGCGAGGGGCAGGTCCTCTGCCTGCTGGCGGGGGCCGATTCGGTCTTCTATGGCGAGACCCTGCTCACCACGGGGAATCCCGATGTGGAGGCCGACCAACAGTTGTTGGCCCTGGCCGGAGTGAACCCCTGGCAGGAGCAGGTGCCGGCGTGAGCGCCTTGGTGATGGCCTTCTATGTCTTCACCGCCATGAAGGACCTACCTGGGTTGCAGCAGGAGCTCAAGGCTCTGGCGCAGCAGGAGGGGGTCCTCGGCACGATCCTGCTGGCTGAAGAAGGGGTCAACGGCACCATCAGTGGTCCAGACACAGGCGTTCAGGCCGTGCTGGAGCGGCTGCGACAGTTGCCCGGACTCGGGGGCCTGGAGGCCAAGTTCAGCCGCGCCGAGCAGCAGACCTTTCATCGCCTGAAGGTCCGTCTCAAGCGCGAGATCGTCACCATGGGCTGCCCCACGGTGAAGCCAGCCGAGCAGGTGGGGACCTATGTCCCGCCAGCTCAGTGGGATGCGCTGATTGCCGATCCAGAGACCTTGGTGGTGGACACCCGCAACCGCTACGAAGTGGAGGTGGGCAGCTTCACCGGCGCGATTGACCCCGGCACTGACAGCTTTCGCGAGTTCCCCGCCTGGGTGGAGGAGACCCTGCGGCCCCTTGTGCAGGAGAAGCAACCCAAGGCGATCGCCATGTTCTGCACTGGCGGGATTCGCTGCGAGAAGAGCACCGCCTATTTGCTGCAGCAGGGCTTTGAGAATGTGCATCACCTGCAGGGCGGGATCCTGCGTTACCTCGAGGAGATCCCCGAGGAGGACAGCAGCTGGCAAGGGGAGTGCTACGTCTTTGACCAGCGGGTGAGCGTGAACCACCAGCTCGAGCCCGGCAGCTACAGCCTCTGCCATGCCTGCGGCCTACCCGTCTCCCCTGAGCAGCGCCTGCAGCCGAGCTACCGCGAAGGCATCAGCTGTCCCCACTGCATTGAGCGCTTTACGGACAGCGATCGCCAGCGCTTTGCCGAACGCCAGCGTCAGATGCAGCTGGCCCGGGAGCGCGGACAGCGGCATCTCGGCTAGGGCGCATGGGTCCGGTTCTCTACAGCTTTCGCCGCTGCCCCTACGCGATGCGCGCTCGCCTGGCCCTGGCCGCGGCGGGCCTGGAGGTTGAGCTGCGGGAGGTGGCCCTGAAGGCCAAGGCTCCGGAGCTGCTGGAGGCTTCGCCAAAGGGAACCGTGCCGGTCTTGGTGCAACCGGGTGGTCCGGTGCTCGAGGAGAGCCTCGAGATCATGCGCTGGGCTCTGGAGCAGTGCGATCCCCTGGGTTGGTTGGAGGGGGACGGGGCTGAGACCGCGGCCTTGCTGGCTCAGAACGATGGTCCCTTTAAGCGGCACTTAGATCGCTTCAAGTACCCCGATCGCTACGCCGATGTCGACCGCCTGGAGCACCGCTCGGCGTCCCTGGCGATCCTGCGCGAGTGGGAGCAGCGCCTTCAGCCTGGGGGGTGGCTGCTGGGCGCGCGGGCGAGGCTCGCGGACTGGGCCCTGCTGCCGTTTGTGCGTCAATTCCGCTTGGCAGATCCAGAGGGCTTTGACGGGGAGCCAGGGCTGGATGGTCTGCGGGAGTGGCTGGCGCGTTTTGAGAACGCCCCGCTGTTTCAGCAGGTGATGGAGTCCCCCTGGGCGGAGCGCCGCTGCTGGAGATCACCGCGTTGGCTCTATCACCTGGCCTTGGCTGCGGACTGGCAGCAGGCCCGCCAGCAGGGTGAGTACCGGATCTCAACCCGGGGGCAGAGCCTCGATCAGGTGGGGTTCATCCACGCCAGCTATGCCCATCAGCTGGAGGCCACCCACCAGCGCTTCTACGCCGATCTCGAGGACCTCCGGCTGTTGGTGATCGATCCGACGCGCCTGGCGGCCCATGGCCTCGAGGTTCGCCCCGAAGCAGCCCCCGGCAGCGAGGAGCTCTTCCCTCATGTCTACGGCGCCTTGCCTTTGGATGCGGTCTGTCTGGTGGAGCGTTGGTAGCGATGGCTGGGTCGTTGTCTTTGGCGGAGATCGAGCAACGGGCCGCGGCGCGGGGGCTGCTGCTGCGGCTGCAGGTCAAGCAGGTCTTGGCGGTCAGGACCCTGAGGGTGGTGGTGGCCAGGCCGCGGCAGGGGCAGGCGCCTGTGCTGCTCGGTGAGCTCAAGGGCTGGGCGCTGCCGCTGCCCCATGGTCTGCAACTCGACACGATGCGCGTTCAGGGGGCGGACACCCAGGGAGTGGGTGCCCTGATCTGGGCGGCCACCTTTGCCTGGGCCCTGGAGGCCACCCCCTGCCGCCGTGCCCGTCTGCTGGCGATCCGCGACAACGATCAGCAGCACCGCCGGCTGGTGCGTTATTTCCGCCAGCTGGGGTTTGAGCCGATCCGTGAGGTGGGGGCCGCGGCCTTGGATCTGCCCCTGCGCTTGGTCTGGGGTGGGGCGGGACTGCTGATGTCTGGGGATATCGCCCAGGGGCTGGAGCGGGTGAGCCGCCGGCTGTGATCGTTGCCGGCATTGATGTGGGCGGTGCCCGTAAGGGCTTCCATGCCGTCCTGCTTGAAGAGCAAACCGTCATTGACCAGCTCAACACTCCTGATCCGGAGGCGTTGGCGCGCTGGTGTCTGAGGGCCGAGCGGATCGCGATTGACGCTCCCTGCGGCTGGGCCCTGCCTGGCGAACGCTCGCGCCTGTGCGAACGCCAGCTCTTGGCCAAGGGGGTGCATTGCTTTGCGACTCCGACGCGGGAGGCGGCGCTGGCGAGCCGCAGCAACTTCTATGGCTGGATGCTGCGCGGCGAGGCCCTCTACCAAGCTCTGCAGCGGTTCGGGGTGCCGATCGCCCGTGATGAACAAGCGCTGGCCAGGCGCTGCTGTTTTGAGAGTTTTCCCCACGGCATCACCGTCGCCCTCTCGCCAGAGATTGAGGTCAAGGCAGCGCTGAAGCTGGAGCAACGTTCAGCGCTGCTGGAGCGCTTCGGTCTTGCGCTCGATGGCTTGAGCGGCATCGATTGGATTGATGCGGCGGTCTGTGCCCTAGCCGCCCAGCGCATCGCTCAGTCGCCGGCGGCAGCGATCTACGGCAAACCCGAGGGTGGGTTGCTGGTGCTTCCCGGTCGCACGCGCCACACTGCCGTCAGCACCTGGTGACCTGAGGCGATGGATCTGCATGGGATGGAGCTGCTGCTGAGTCATTCGGCCCAAGCGCTTCGCCAGTTGTTGGAGTTCCTCTCGCTGATTTCCGTCGCGATTGGCCTGGTGGCCGTTCTCAGTGGGGCGCGCAAGTTGCGGCTGCGGGAAATTCCGCCCCATCTGATCCAACGCGGGCCGGTGACGATGGCCCGGGTGACCTTTGGCTCCTGGGTCGCCCTGGCGCTGGAGTTTCAGCTCGGGGCTGATGTGGTCTTGACCACGATCAGCCGCGAGCCCAATGCCCTGATTCAGCTGGGTGCGGTGGCGTTGATCCGAACCTTCTTGAACTATTTCTTGGCCCTGGAATTGCGCCAGGAGGATCGCCATCAAGCCAGCTAGCCCTGGTCTCCGGCGTGATAGCTGCTGCGCACTAAGGGGCCGGAGCGCACGTCGCTGAAGCCCAGCCCCTTGGCGATGCTCCCGAGTTCCTCGAACTCCTCGGGCGTCCAGTAGCGATCCACCGGGAGATGGGCCAGGGAGGGCCTGAGGTATTGGCCGATGGTCAGCCGCTGGCAGTCCACCGCGCGGAGATCGCGCATTGCCTCGACCACCTCCTCGAAGCCTTCACCCAGACCGAGCATCAGCCCGCTCTTGGTAGGGATCTCTGGCGCTAGCTCGCGGGCGGCTGCCAGAAGGCCGAGGGAGCGGCTGTAGGTGGCCCCACGCCTGACCTCCCCCTGGAGACGCTCCACTGTCTCGAGGTTGTGGTTGAAGCAGACGGGCGCTGCCGAGAGGACCGTCTGCAGCCGTTGGCGTTGGGCCGTGATCGCCTCGGCTTCCTCGCGGTGGCTCCCCCAGAAGTCGGGGGTGAGTACCTCGATGGCGATCAGTGGATTGCGGGCCCGGATGGCGGCCATGGCCCGGGTGAACAGCGCCGCGCCGTGGTCGCTCTGGTCATCCCTGGCGACGGAGGTCAGGACCACATAGCGCAGTCCCAGGGTCTCGACGGCCTCAGCCACGCGCTCGGCTTCCTGGTCATCGAGGGGCTCCGGCGCCTGTCCCTTGTCCACCTGGCAGAAGGCGCAGCTGCGGGTGCAGATCGATCCCCCCAGCAAGAACGTCGCGGTTCCGGAGGCGTAGCACTCCCCCCGATTGGGGCAGCGGCCCTCCTCGCAGATGGTGTGGAGCCGTTGCTGCTTGACCACGGCCTGGACCGACTCCAGGGCGCTGGCCGCACCAATGGGAGTACGGATCCAGTCGGGCAGGCGCTCCTTGGGTGGGATCTGGCTGTAGCGGCTCATGCGCTCACTCCATCCGCCGCCGCCCCTCGAGGGCCCGCGCCAGGGTGACCTCATCGGCGTACTCCAGTTCGCTGCCCACCGGCAGCCCGTAGGCGATGCGGCTGACCTGGGTGAACGGTTTGAGCAGGCGGGCCAGATAGAGGCTGGTGGTGTCCCCCTCGACGCTTGGGGTGAGGGCCAGGATCACTTCGCTGATGCCGTCCCGGTCCACCCGCTCCACCAGCGGCTGGATGTGCAGCAGCTCTGGGCCGATGCCATCCATGGGCGAGATCAGCCCGCCGAGCACGTGATAGCTCCCCTTGAACTCGCGGGTGCGCTCGAGGGCCAGCAGGTCACGGGAATCCGCGACCACGCAGAGCACTCCGGTGCTGCGTTCTTCGTTGCGGCAGATCTCGCAGAGTGGGTCAGCCGAGAGGTGAAAGCAGCGCTGGCACTGACCCACCTGGCTGCGGGCGGCCAGCAGCGCATCGGCGAACGCCTGGATTTGCTCGCTGGGTTGGTTCAACAGGTGCAGCGCCAGGCGCTGGGCCGTGCGGGGCCCGATGCCGGGAAGCCGCTCGAACTGATCAATCAGCCGTGCCAGGGGTCTGGTGAAGCCGCTCAGATCCCTTGAGGCAACTGGCGAGAATCTAGGAGGAACCGCAAGACCTGCGGCGGCGCGTGAGAATGGCTGCGCTGAAGCGCTGATCAATGGCCGTGCTGACCCGCTGGATCTCCCGAGGACTGCGTTCGTTCCTGGCCCTTGGCTTGGTGCTGGTGCTGGTGAGCTGCAGTGCGGTCGCGGCCGGTCTCAACTCCTTCCAAAGCTCGGATGGGCGCTACGCCTTCCTCTATCCGACGGGCTGGACCCGCGTGCAGGTCACCGAGGGCCCCCAGGTGGTCTTCCACGACCTGATCAATGCCGATGAAACCCTGAGCCTGGTGGTCTCCGATGTGAATGAGACCAACAGCCTCGAGAACCTCGGTAGCGCCGTGGCGGTGGGCGAGAAGCTGCGCCGCGTCGTGATCGCCCCGGACGGCAGCGGCCGCGAGGCGGAACTGGTGGAGGCCTCTGAGCGTGAGGACGGCGGGCGCACCTTCTACGACTTGGAGTACGCCGTTCACCTTCCCGACCGTGATCGCCATGAGCTGGCGACAGTCGTCGTGGACCGCGGCCGGCTCTACACCTTTGCCGCCAGCACCAACGAGATGCGCTGGCCGAAGGTCAAGGGCCTGTTCCATCAGGTGATCACCTCCTTCACCCTGCGGATCTGATCGGGTGTTGATCGTTGGCGGGGGCCTGGCGGGTGGACTGCTGGCCCTCGCCCTGCGGGAGCGCGGCGTTGATGTTTGTTTGATCGCCGGCCAGCAGCCCTCGGCCACCGAGTGGAGCTATGGGGTGATACCGGGTTGGCCGCTGGGCACCTCAGCGCTTGCGATCCGCTCTGCCAAGGCCGCTGGCCTCTGGCGCGATCTGCAACGCCGCTATGGCGATCTCGGCTGGTCCAGCGCGCGCATCCATCTCCACGGCGGCAAGCCCTGGGCGCGTCTCTTGCCCTTGCCGGGATCCCAGGTGGATACAGAGCGTTTCCATGCGTACCTTCCTGAGCTGCTGAAGCAGGCCGGCGTCCTTTACGTCTCCGCTGAGGCGCTGAGCCTTGAGCGTCAGCAAGGGGAGTGGTTGGTGCGTTGCAGCGATGGTTCGGCCCACTCCAGTCCCCAGGCGGTCTTGGCAGCCGGTGCGGGCTGCCGCAGCCTTTGGCCTGCCTGGCCTGAGGCGCTGTGCAGCAGTTGGGCAGGAGTGCTGGAGTTACCCCACGCTCCGCCCCATGGCCTGCGGCTGCCGGCCCAGTTCCAGCGCCCGGCGATGGAGCGATCGAGCTCGGAACTCGAGGCCCCTCGGACCGTCGTGGATGCCGGGCTCGTTCCCCGCGGTGATGGGGCGCTCTTGGGCCAGATCAGCAGCTTTGCTCCCGGCCTGTCCCTACAGGACCCCCCGCCTGCGCTGGAGCTGGAGCTGGAGCTCAGGCGGACCATCGCTGCCTCTGGGTTACCCAAGGGCCTCGCTGAGGCACCTGGCCGCTGGCATCAGGTCCCCGTGGCCTTCAGCCGCACCGGGATTCCCTTGGCTGGCCCCCTGCCGGACGCCCCGGGACTGTTTGGCTTCAGCGGCTTCAGCGGTGGCTTCGCCCAGGTGCCGGTGCTCGCGCCGCTGCTGGCGGAGGTGCTCGCGGAAGGCAGCGCTACGGCGCAGGGGCAGTTGGAGCAGCTGCAGGTGTGGCAGCACTCCAGGTGAGCTCCGGGGTGAGCGGTGCGGAAGGATCGCGCGGCACCGGCAGCAGCTCGCGCAGCAGTTGGGCGTAGGTGATGTTGACCCCCACGGTGGCGTTGAGCCGTTGCACGAGCGAACTGATCAGGCGCTCCTGGGTGATTGAGAGATCCACCTCGCTGGAGAGTCCCGTTTGGTAGCGCAGCCGTACGTCGCGGAAGGCTTCGAGGGCCGCGGCGACCCCGCGCCGAGCTGAGGCCAATTTGGCCAGGCTTGCCTCATGGTTGAAGAAGGCCGCCTCCAGCCGCAACCGAATGGCATTGCGCCGGGCCGCATAGTCCTGTCCGGCGGCTTCGACGCGGCGCTGCAGGGCCCGGGTCTCGCCGCTGGTGGTGCCGGCATCAAACAGCAGCCAGCGGACGCTGAGGCCCAGGGACCAGTCGTAGCCACTGGTGTTCAGGGTGGGGATCACGGTGGAGCCGCAGCAGCCCCCATTGCTGGTGGTGATATTGAACTGATTGACGTTCTGGCCGTAGCTGCCGCCGCCGGCAAACAGGGCCAGTCGCGGCAGCAGTTGGGCGGCGGTCGCATCTTTTTGGCGTGCCAGGGCGGTGCGCGTCGCCAGGATTGCCTCGAGTTCGGGGTTGCCGCGGTAGGCCGCCAGCAGGCTCTGCTCAAGGTCCAGGGGCCAGTGGGGCATCACGGCGATTGGATCGCTGGCACTGGGGGTGACCGTGGCGGGAAGGTTCAGGACCAGGGCCAAGCGGCGCCGGGTGATGGCGCGATCGGCCAGGGCCTGGATCAGGGCCTCTTGGTCACTGGCCTCAATGGCGCGGCGGCGCAGGACATCGACCCGGGGCACCAGACCCGCCAATTTCAGATCGAGGGAGTCCTGCAGGATCAGCAGGTCATCGCGCACTGCCGCGTCCTGGATGCGGACGTTCTGATCGGCCTGCTGCAACTGGTAGTAGGCCTCGCTGATGTTCAGCTGCAGTTGCCTGAGCTGGTTGCCATAGAGCTGCCGCTCCCGCTCCAGCACGGCTCGTGCGGCCTGCACCCGGGGCGTGCGGGCAAAGTCCAGGAGGGCGTAGTCCAGTTGCAGCCCGGCGGCGCCGACGTTGCTGGATTGGTTGAGGTAAGCCCCCCCTTCTGTGGGGACATAGAAGGCTCCCCCCGGCTCAAACAGGGGCCCCAGGTTCAGGTTGCCGTTGCCGACGGAGGCGGTGTTGTTCGAACTGATTTGGCCGGTGCTGCCGCCGGCGACCGCACTGATCCGCGGCCAGTAGGTGCCAAGGGCCGCCTGCAGTTCATCGAGGGAGGCCGCGACCCGCTCCCGTTGGGCGAGGAGCTCCGGGTTGTTTTTGAAGCCCAGGGCAAGGGCCTCGAGCAGGCTCAGGCCCTCAACGACTCCTTTTTGGAGCTGTTGGGGCGTCGGAAGGCTCAGGGGTGCGGGGGGAGCGGCTTGCCCCGGCTGCAGCTGTTGGCTGGGTGCCCGATTGGGCTGCAGCAGGCTGCTTGGAATGGGTGCCGTGACGGCTTCCCGTGGCGGAATCCCCTGGGGGTCGGGAGGGATCAGGGCATCAAGGACCCGCAGCTGCTGATCCAGGGCCCGCCAGCTGCGCTCGAGCTTCTCCACCTCGGGGGAGCTGGCTTGGATGTTGGGTTGCCCGAGTGCCAGCGGGCTGCACAGGCTCGCCAACGCCAGGCCGCCGGCCAGGCTCAAGATTCGGCTTGCCGCAGCGAGGCGCAACGTCCGGGGGAAGTTGTGATGCAGTCTGCCGAATCTGGCCAGAATCGCCTTAGCCCAGCATCCTGTCGCTATGTGGCAGCAACGGCGGCAACAGCTCCAGCAGGGTTGGGTTGGTCTGAGCGACCACAACCAAGTCGGCGTCTGCCTGGCGGGGGTCGGCGGGGTCCTGGCGCTCTGGGCGTTGTTCTGGCCGGTGCCGACCGAGGTGAGCGGTCAGGGCGTGTTCCTCTATCCCGATAACGCTGGGGTGCTCAATGCCCGCTCCGGAGGGCAGGTCCTCGACGTCAAGGTCAAGGTTGGCGAACCGGTGCGCAAGGGACAGGTCTTGATGACCCTCTACCTGCCGGTTCTGGAGAAACAACTGGCGCAGCAGCGGGGCAACCTGGCGCAGTTGGAGCGGATCAACGCCGATCTGGACCAGCGCGATCTGCGGCGGCTCGAGACCGAAAAGCGCGCCGTGGAGGTCGCCCTGGCGAAGTTGACGGACGACAGCGCCCGCTACGCCTCACTTCAGTCCACCTACAGCACGAAGCTCAGCAACCTCGACTGGCTGGCTCGCCGGGAAGTGGTGGCACCGCTCTCCCGCGAGGTGGTTGCCGTTCAGCAGGGCTTCACCAACACCAGCGTGGACCTCGATGCGGTGAAGATCCAGCGCAAGAAGGTTCTGACCGACTACGAGCAGGTGAAGCTCACGATCGAGACCGAGGCGCTGAATCGCCGCTACCAGATCGACGACCTCAAGCGGCAGATTCGCGTCACCGAAGCGCAGATCGCCTACGACGGGGAGGTGTTGGCGGGCCGGGACGGCAGCCTGCTCGACATCCAGGTGATCTCCGGGCAAACCGTCTCCACCGGGCAGCGCCTGGGCACCATTGGCCGCCCCCAGAAACCCGGTGCCAAGGCTCCGCCCCTGCGGGCCGTGGCCTATTTCTCTCCTGCTGATGCCCGCCGCCTTCCCTTGGGATTGCGGATGGAATTGGTGCCGCAGTGGAAACAACGGGGGCGCTTTGGCGGGATCGTGGGCCAGGTCAGCCAGGTGCTGACCCTGCCGGCTACCGAGGACGACGTCTCCACCACCACCGGTAACCCCCAGTTGGCAAAGGCCCTGACCAAGGAGGGGCCGGTGATGCGCGCCGAGATTGAACTGGGCCGCGATCGCTGGAGCAATGACGGCTACCGCTGGACCCTCTCGGGCGGTAGCGGTGTCTTTCCGGTGCGCGATGGCCTGACCCTCAACGCCTACGGCTATGTGGAATGGCGCTCACCCTTGAGTTATGTGCTCCCTGGGCTGCGCTCCCTCACCGGTGGCTATCGCACCCTCAGAATTGACGCCCTATGGAACCGTCCTTTCCTCAGGCAGCCCGGAACCTTGGAGTAAAGCTCAAGGCCTGGCGCTTGCCTCACCTCCGCAATGCCTTGCTGCGCAAGGAGTTGCCCTGGTTGGTGGCCGAGGTGGTCTTGTTGTTGATCTTGTTCAACGCCAACGCCCCTGAGCTCTGGTTCTGGCTCGTGGTCTTGCTCGTGGTCCTGGGCTATCGCGTGGAGCGTTGGTGGGCCTCGAGGCCTGAGACCTAGCGGGGCAGCACGCTCGACCAGGTCCGCTCGGCATCCTGCATGGCCTGCTCGGCCTGCCTGCAGAGCAGCAGCCGAGCGGCGATGCGCTCCAAGCGCTCAAGAGGGATGCGGTTGAGGTTGGGGTCCGCGAGTTCGCGGTTGAGATCCAGCCAGGCCTGGGGTAAGGCCAGCGCAGAGCTGGGTGGCTGCGGCAGGGTTCGCCGCCGGCCGCTGAACCGCTGTTCCCATTGTTCGAGCCGTTGGCCCAGGACCTGCAGCAAGGCCGCCTCGCCCTCATGCAGCCGCTCGATCAGGGCGCTGTCGTTGAGGGTCGGGGCCCGGCGCACCATGCCGCCAACCATCATGACCAGACGGGAGCAGGCGTCATCCAGGCCCTGCACCAGCTGAACGCTGGGATGGCGGTTTGCCCCTTCTCCCAGTTCCACGCTGAGGGCTGGGCGCAGGGCCCGCAGGCTGATCAGGCGAGCGCGCAGGCGCTTGTAGTCCTCAATGCCTGGCCCTTGCGCTTCGCTGTTCAGCAGGCGCTGGGCCAGCGCCTGGTAGGTCCGCCTCAGGTCGCCGAATAGCTCGCCGTACTGCCGCAGGACCGTATCGAGGCTGCGGGTCGGCCAGAACAATCGCAGGCTCAGGAGCCCCACCAGTACGCCAAAGACCGTCCAGAAAAAGCGCAGGGGAATCCAGGTGCCAAGGTTGGAGGAGTGGGAGAGCCAGCCCATCACCACAATCAGGCCGCCGACCTTGTAGCCGACCAAGAGCTTCAGCCACCCCCCCAGGAGCCGTAGGGCCGCCAGGGTGATGGCGATGGCGATGGGCATCGGCACATCGCGCAGACCCCAGTAACCCACCAGCAGCAGAACTGAGCCCAGCACGGTGCCGAGTAGCCGCTGACGGCCCAATTCGATCGCCCCGCCGTAACTGCCCGTCCCAACGGACACCACCGCCAGAGGGGAGTAGAAGCCATAGGCCAAGCCGGTCATGGCTGCAAAGCCATTGCTCAGGCCGGCGGCCACCGCCAACCGCAGTTCGGCGCGGCTGATCAGCATGGCCGCCGGGCCAAGCTGCCCAGGCTGGCGTGCAGGGGCCTGGTCTCTTCTTCGAGGGCCAGCAACTGCAGCAACGGCAGCCGTTGGCTCTGGGCGAGCTGTTGCCAGCGCTGCGGCTCACGCCGCGGTGTGGTCTGTGCGCCCCCTTGGAGTTGTCGATGCAGGCCGGTGATGCTCTGCTGCAGGGGTGTCGCCTGGGCGATGTCGAGTGGGGGTAGGCCTTCGATCAGGCGCTCCCAGGCAATCCAGTGGAACTGGACGAGCTGCCAGAGCCGCAGGCGTTGCTGCCAGCGGCTGGAGCGCAGCCGCTTCTGGCGGGGACCCCGGCGTTCCCGCTCCACCAGATCCGTCATCCGCATCAGGTTTCCGGTCAGGGGCGCTGTGTTCAGTGGCGCCGGTCGCTCGTTTTGTCCATCCAGCCAGGCCTGGTAGCGCTCGAGCTGCCCCTGGAGATCAGCCAGCAGGCGCTGGTCGAGGCTTTGCAACTCCCGGTAGCTATTGCGCGGCCAGAACAGCAGTCCCACCCCCAAGGCCACTAGACAGCCGACCACGGTGTCGAGCCCGCGGTTGAAGACGTAGTCCCAATCGAGGGCCTCGTAGCGGGGAATCATCAAGAACATCACGCTCAAGGTGGCGGCGGTGCTCAGGCCCGACTGCCAGCCGAACAGGCGCAGGACCGGAATCATCAAGAGGATCGAGACCAGCACCCCCATCCAGCCGCTGAGGATCGTGTGGACCACAAAGGTCACCAGGCCACCGATCACCGTGCCCATCACCCGAGCGGTTGCGGCCTTGACGGTGTGGTCATCGTTGTCATCAACAACAATCACCACCGCCATCAGCGGATACCAAACAAACTCAATGCGCTCAAACCACAGGGCGATCGCCGCCGTGAGGAACACCGCCGTGAACATCTTCAGGGTGTTGCGCACCAGCAGGGCGTCCACGGGCCACGGCGTTCTGGGTCTGCGGGGAGCTTATGGAGGTCTGAGCTGATGGGCTCAATCTTGTTGGCGAACGCCTGGTCCTCGACCCTGGACGTCGACCTGACGGTGCTGTTGCGTCTGGGGTTATCGGTCTTGTGTGGTCTGGCGGTGGGCTACAACCGCGCCCAGCACTTCGCTCAGCCCCAGACGAATCGGCTGCGGGTGCACGTGCTGGTCGGTCTCAGTGCTTGCCTATTGGTTCTGGCGGCGGGGGACCAACCCGATGCGCGCAGCCGGGCGATTCAAGGGATCGCCACGGGAGTGGGTTTCCTGGGGGCCGGCGAGATCCTGGTGGATCGCGGCGGGGAGTCGTTTGCAGGGCAGCAACCGCGGGTGCACGGCCTCACCAGTGCCGCATCGATCTGGTTCACGGCCGCCCTCGGGGTGACGGTGGCGGCATCAACGCCGGTGCTGGCGATCACTGCTTTGCTCCTGGCCCTCGTGGTGCTCTCTCAACACGCCAAGAGGCCCCATGTCTGAGACCAAGCCCGCGTTCTGGAGCCTGAAGCCCTGGTGGTGCCAGCCCTGGTCGATCCTGTTGACCGGTGTCCTGGTGATCGCCGGCAGCTGGCTGCTGTTGCACCGCTGGTGGATCAGCGCACCGGTGGCGGTGGCTGTGTTGGCCTGGTGGGGCCTGTTTCTTCTGCTGGTTCCCGCGGCTTACCTGGATGAGGCAGGCGAGCCCGAGAAGAGGCCCTAGAAGAGAAACTTGAAGCGCTCGGAGCTGCCGGCGGCTGCGGCCCCAGCGGCGGTGGCTTCGGGCCATTCGGCCTTCCAATAGCTGATGCCCTCATGCATGAAGGGGCGGCCGCCGAGGCGCTCGGCATTCAGCTCCGTGCTGCCCATGGCACTGATCAGGCCTCCAATCTCCATCGGCCCGAGGTCCGTGCGCAGGTCCTTGCCGGCGACAGCGAGCAGAGCGGGGAGCCGCACCAGGCTCTCTGGGCGGGTGATCTGTTTGAACAGGGCCTTGAGCACCAGGCGCTGGCGATCCAGGCGGCCGATGTCCCCCATCTCGTCGTGGCGGAACCGCAGGAAGCCCTCGAGGTCTCGGCCCTTGAGGACCTGGCGGCCGGGCTGCAGATCGATGTGCAGGCCTTGGGTGTTGTCGTGGTACCACATGCGCTTGGGCACGTTGACCTCAAGGCCGCCCAGGGCATCCCCCAGGCGCCGGATCACCGCTAGGTTCACCAGGATGTGGTGACGCACCGGACGTCCCAGGTGCTTGGAGAGCTCCGCCTTGACCGCATCGGGTCCGCCATAGGCGTAGAGCGCGTTGGCCTTCACCGGGCCAAAGCTGCTGGAGTTGATGTAGGTGTCCCGGGGTACCTGCAGCAGCTTGGTGACGCCGTTTTGCACACGCATCGTGTACATCACGTCGGTATTGCCGCCGCCGACGTCGGTTCCCAGGATCACCACATCGGCGTCACTGAGGCTGTTCCAGCTGCTGAAGGGATTGACCAGCTGGTGGCGCTCGCTCACCTGGGGACTGCTGAGGTAGTCCGCGACGGGAGAGGCAAGCAGGAGTCCACCACCCAACCCAAAGCAAATGGCCGTCAGCATCGCTGCGCGCTCATCGCGGCGGCGGGGCATTGGGCTGGCGGGGGTTGTTTTCAGGGTGGGACTCTTCATTCTCACAATTTATTTCTTTTTCTGCCGCCCATCTTGTGGTAACCCCTGCATTGGTGCCACTTCTTTGGCTGGTTAAAGGGCTAGGGCCTCGTCCTGCCGTAGCCCCGCCTGGACCCGCCAGAGATTGACGTAGGCCCCACCCGCGGCGATCAGTTCCTCGTGGCTGCCGCTCTCGACGATCCGTCCCTGGTCCATGACCACGATCCGATCGGCATGGCGCACGGTGGACAGGCGGTGCGCAATCACCAGGGTGGTGCGCTCGGCGGTGATTCGATCGAGGGAACGCTGAATTGCCGCCTCGGTTTCGTTGTCCACCGCCGCCGTTGCTTCATCGAGGATCAAGACGGGTGGATTTTTGAGGATGGCCCGGGCCAGGGCGATCCTTTGGCGCTGTCCGCCAGAGAGTCGCTGGCCGCGCTCGCCCACCACCGTGTCGTAGCCCTGCGGCAGCTCCTCAATGAAGCGGGAGGCCTCAGCTAGTTGTGCGGCTTGCTCGATCTCGCCCCGCGTGGCCTCGAAGCTGCCATAGGCAATGTTCTCGGCCACGGTCCCGTGAAACAGGAATACCTCCTGACTCACCAGGCCGATCGCCTTGCGTAGATCCCCCAGTTCCAGCTCTTCGATCGGTTGGCCATCAAGGCGGATCGTTCCGCCCTGCAGCCCATAGAGACGCAGCAGCAATTTGACGATGGTGCTTTTGCCTGAGCCCGTGGCCCCGACGATTCCCAGGGTGCTGCCGGCGGGGATCTCCAGGTCAAAGTTGCGCAGCAGCAGCTCCCTGCCGCTGTAGCCAAAGCTCACCTGCTCAAAACGGATCTGCCCGCGCACGCTCTGGCTGGGCAGGGGCTGATGGCCGCTGGGGATCGCGATCGGTGTGTCCACCAGGTCCAGCACCCGCTGGGTGGAGGCCATGGCGCGCTGGTAGTCATCGAGGGTGCGGCCGAGGCTGGTCAAGGGCCAGAGCAGGCGCTGGGTGATGAAGACCAAGAAGGAATAGGTGCCGACATCGATCACCCCGCGCCAGGCCTGGAGGCCGCCAATGACCAGGATTGCCAGGAAGGCAAACAGGATCGCGAAGCGAATCAGGGGGATGAAGGCCGCCGACAGTCGAATCGCCCGGCTGTTGCTGCTCTGGTAGGCACGGCTCTGGCTGCAGAGACGATCGGTCTCCCACTGCTCAGCGGCGTAGCTCTTGATGGTGAGCATGCCTCCGAGGTTGTTGGCCAGTCGGCTGGCCAGGTCTCCTGCCCGCTCGCGCACCTCGCGGTAGCGCGGTTGCAGGCGCTTCTGGAAATGCAGGGAGCCCCAGAGAATCAAGGGGATGGGCAGGAAGGAGACCCCAGCCACCGCAGGTGAGAGCCAGACCATGGCGCCCCCCACCGCCAACACGGTCGTGATCAGTTGCAGAACCTCGTTCGCGCCGTGGTCAAGAAAGCGCTCGAGCTGGTTGATGTCGTCGTTCAGGATCGCCAGCAGGCGGCCGCTGGAGCTGGATTCAAAAAAGCCCATCTCCAATCGTTGGAGATGGTCGTAGGCCTCCAGCCTGAGCTCGTGCTGCACCGTCTGGGCCAGGTTGCGCCAGAGCAGGGCGTAGAGGTACTCGAACAGCGACTCCGCGCTCCAGATCACAAAGGACAGTCCGGCCAGGACGCCCAGTTGCCCTGGGATAGTCGTCACCCCCCAGCTGGCCAGCCATGAGGTGTCCTGCTGCACCACCACATTGACCGCCAGGGCGATCAGCACTGGAGGAGCCAAGTCGAACAGCTTGTTCAGGACTGAGCAGAGTGCTGCGAGCCGGACCAAGCGGCGATGGGGCCTTAGGGCACGCAGGAGGCGGCGCAGTGGGGGTTGGGCTGGGGTCATGGCGCCATTCAAAGGCGCCGGGCTGAATTCAATATGAAGCTGCTCACTGGGAACTGATTTCTGGGTTTCACCAGCGTTAGAACCGTGGTGTCTCCAACAGGAGGTGTCTATGACCCGTTCGAGATCGTTCCATCGCTTCCATCGCTGGACAGCCAAGCTGAGAAGGCGTTCCCTGCGCAGCGCCTTACCTGAGCCCAGGGAAGGCGAACTGCAGCCGATCCATCCCGTCTCCGAAGTCCGTTGCCGCGAGTGGCAACGGGATCAGCTGCTGGATCTGATCGAGAACGAGGACGTCGAAGTCGCCGTCTGACCAGCAAAAAATCCCTGGACGTGAGCCCATTGCGGGCTCCATCCAGGGATTTTTCTTTGGGCTTGGGAAGGAGTGGCGCCCTGGCATGCAGGGCGCGCCTCAATCACCAGCGGTTGTCGCCGCCGCCGCCGTAGCCGCCGCCGCCACCACCGCCGTAGCCACCGCCGCCACCG
>NZ_ADXM01000066.1:0-9311 GCF_000179255.1 Synechococcus sp. CB0205 | reverse complement strand
CAAGCCCCGGGCCGCTGGGATTTGCCGGAGTTGCCTGAGATCGGTGGACCGCTCGAGGACGAGGGGGCCGTGGCGGACAGTCAACGGGCCCTTGCGGATCTGCTGGGAGCCAAGCGCTGCTGGTACGGCGTCAACGGGGCCAGTGGTCTGCTGCAAGCCGGTCTGCTGGCTCTGGCGCAACCGGGTGAGCGGGTCCTACTGCCGCGGAATCTGCATCGCTCCCTGCTGCACGGCTGTCTGCTCGGGCAACTGGAGCCCGTCCTGTTTGATCTGCCCTTTGATCCGGCTTCGGGTCTCTGGCTGCCCCCCAGCCCTGAGCACCTGGAGGCGGTGATTCGCGCGGCCCTGGCCGAGGGGCCTCTTGCGGCGCTGGTGCTGGTCTCACCCAGTTACCAAGGTCTCGCTGGGGATCTGGCGGGCTTGGTGGCGCTGGCCCACCGGCAGGGGCTGCCGGTGCTGCTCGATGAGGCCCATGGCGCCCATTTGGGTCTGGATCCGCGGCTGCCGGCGACTGGCCTGGACGCTGGGGCGGATCTGGTGGTGCAGTCCCTGCAGAAGGCCGCCGCTGGCCTGGCCCAAAGCGCTGTGTTGCTGCAGGGTGCATTGAGCGATTTGGATCCCGGGCGGATTGAGCGGGCGCTGCTCTGGCTGCAAACCTCCAGCCCCAGCGCCCTTCTGTTGGCCTCAACGGAGGCCGCACTGCTGCATCTGCGCAGTGGCCAAGGACACCAGCAACTGCGCCGGGCTCTCGATCAGGGCCTACGGCTGCGCCAGCGCCTCCAGGCCCGTGGCTTGCGGCTGCTGGAGAACCAAGATCCGCTGCGGCTGAGCTGGATCTGCGCCGCCGATGGCATCAATGGCCTGGAGGCTGATGACTGGTTGATGCAGCGGGGGGTGATCGCGGAGCTGCCTGAGCCGGGTTGCCTGACCTTCTGTTTGGGACTGCAGCCGCCCAGAGGCCTGCTGCGGCAGTTGCCCGCGGCCCTGCACCAGCTGCGCCGGTCGCTCGGAAGCGCGGAATTGTTGACCTTCAGTCCTCCGCCGTTGCCTCTGGTGGCCAGCCCGGAGCGGCCCCTGGCGGAAGCCTGGCGGGCGCCGGCAGAAGCGGTGCCCCTCGAGCAGGCCGCCGGGCGCCTGGCGGCGGAACCCCTCTGCCCTTACCCCCCGGGGATTCCCCTGTTGATTCCGGGGGAGCGCATCGATGGGCCACGGGCCGCCTGGTTGCAGGAGCAGCGGCGGCTTTGGCCCAATCAGATCGCTGATACGGTGAAGGTGCTGATCGCGTGAGGCGGAGCATGCCCGCGGCAGGGAAGGGCTCCTTCCAATGGGATTTCGTCACCCCGGGTTTGCCGGATGCGGCCTTTGCCGATGCCCCCGGCTTCAGCCCGACCCCGATGGAGCAGCGGGTGATGCTGCTCTCGCACCTGCGGCCCAAGAGCGATTCCCTGGTTTGGGATGTGGGCGGCGGCACCGGGGCCCTGGCCCTGGAGATTGCCCGCTTGATGCCCGCAGGGGCTGTCCACACGCTCGAGCGGGATCCCGACGGCATTGAGCTGCTGGAGCGCAACCGCCGCCGCTTTGGCATTGAGAACCTGCACATCCACCAGGGGGAAGCGCCCGATGGCCTGGCGCAGTTGCCGCCCCGCCCGGATCGGGTGCTGCTGGAGGTGGGCCGCCCGCTGCGGGATGTCCTGCATCAGGTCTGGGAGGCCCTGGTCCCAGCCGGTCGGCTGGTCATCAGTACCGCCAGCCTGGAGGGGCTGGTGGACGCCACCGATACCTTGGGGCAACTGGCGGCAGTCGATCTGCAGGTGGTGCAAGCCACGGTTCACCGGATGCAGCGCCGCGGCAGCCAGGCCCGCTTGGCGGCCGCAGAACCCCTGTTTGTGATTGCGGCAGAACGCCCTTGATTCCTCCCCCGCGCACCCGAACCTCCCCCCAGCGCCTGCTGAGCGGCTACGCCGCCGGTGCCTTCGGTCTGTTGGTGGTGGGTCTGGGGGGCTGGTGGTTCACCATCGCCCTTGGGGTGATGGTCCACCTGGGCCTGCTGGAGTACTTCGACCTGGCCCGGGCCAAGGGCATCCGTCCGGCCAGCAAGACCACCTTGGTGCTCGTGCAGCTGCTGCTGATCACCACCCAGTGGGCCCATGGCGGCGATGTGGCGGGGGTCGGCTTTGCCTCGGAGCTCTCCGCTGCGGTGCTGCCGGTGGCCGGGGCAGTCATCTGCGGCTGGCTGCTGTTGCAGCCCGTCACCGGGACGATCGCCGATATCGCCTCCTCCATCTTTGCCCTCTTTTATTTGGGCTATCTGCCCAGCTACTGGATTCGCCTGCGCGATCTCACCGATCCGCTCTTGGCGCCGAATCTGCAGCACTGGCCTTGGCCGCTGACCTCGGGGATGGTGTTGATGCTGATGGCCTGCCTGCAGATCGTGGCGACGGACATCGGCAGCTACATGATTGGCCGCCGCTACGGCCGCACTCCCCTCTCGCCCACCTCGCCGGGGAAAACCGTGGAGGGTGCCCTGGGCGGGTTGATCTGCTCGATGCTGCTCGGGGCCCTGTTTGGGGTGCTGCTGGGCTGGAGCTGGGGCTGGGCGATTGGTGCCTTGCTCGGGGCGATGGTCACGGTCTTCGCCCTGGTGGGGGACCTGACTGAATCGATGATGAAGCGCGATGCCGGCGTCAAGGATTCGGGCGATTTCCTGCCCGGCCATGGCGGCATCCTCGATCGCATCGACAGCTATCTGTTCATCCCCGCGGTGTTTTTCACCGTGGTGACCTTCCTGGCCTAGGGGCTGACCGTCGCTCTGCCGCTGACCAGCAGACGGCCGGACTGCAGTTCCGCCCGTTCGATGCTGATGTTGGGGTCTCCGGGCAGGGCATAGCGCTGGGGGCCATCGCTCTGCTGCAGGACAACGCAGCCAGCCTCCGCCAGCGGCTGGGTCGCCATCTCCCGCCCCTGGGCGCGCACCAGCAGCTGGTCGCCTGCGATCGTCAACTCCTGCAGTGGAGTCAGACCCAACAGCGCCTCGCTGATTTGATCGCCCAGGCCGCGCCAATGGGCACTGCTAAACGAGCGGCTCAGGCCAGGGCCACTGAATTCGGCGCTGCCCGCCACGCTGAAGGATTGATCCAGCTGCAGGGACTGCCCCTTCACCAGCCGGCCGATCTGGACGCTGATCGCGCCGCTACGCAGCTCCACCCGCTCGATCTCAAGGGCACTAAAGACCGCCTTGCGGGCCACCAGGCTGACACCCTCCAGCCGTCCCCGCAGTAGGGCCAGGGTGGAGCCGTGCAGCTGGAGCTCGAGCTGATTGACGGACTCGCATTGCTGGCGAATCCAGAACTGCAGCCCACTGGCCAGCAGCTGCAGAACGGGATCAGCCATGCCAGGTGCGCACCACGGTGTCGGGCTGATCGATGTGGGGCAGATGCCCGCAATCGCTCAGCTCGGTGATGCGCTCTCCTAACAGAACTGCGGCGTCGGCCTTGGCTTTGCCCTGCAGGATCCGGTCGTTGGCGCCCCAGAGCACCTGCAGTCTCTGCTGCGGCAGCGGCAACCCGCAGCCCCCGAAGCCACCACTGCCGGCAAAGGCCGCCAGGGCGGGGGCCCAGTTGGGGCAGCGCAGATGGATCGAGGCGATCTCCAGCTCCGCGGGCCCCACATCACGGTCGGGTTGGGCAAAGGCACTGCGGCAGAGCCCGCGCCGAATCGCCGGCAGGGCCAAAAAGCGCGCGCCCAGTTGGTTGAGCAAGGGCGGAACCGGCATGGGTTTCCCCGTCAGGCCCGCTGGGGCAAGCAGCAGCAAGCGATCGATCTGCTCCGGGCGCCGGCGGGCCAATTCCACGGCCGCCGATCCGCCCATGGAGGCACCAATCAGGCCAACCCGCTGGGCGCCACTGCGCTCGAGGACCGCATCGAGCACGGCGTCCAGGTGGCGCAGCACCCCCGCGGGGCTGTAGTCGCCGCCCTGGGGCCTGGGGCAGAAGCCAAAGCCGTAGAGGTCGGGGATAAACAGCTGGGCGTGGCCTGAGAGCAGCGGGCTGAGCCGCCGAAACTCCAGGTGGGAGCTGTCAAAGCCATGCAGCAGCAGCACCGGCGCTCCTGAGCCCAGGACCGCCACGGGCCAGGGTTCACGGGTTTGGTCGCAGGCGCTCGGCAGGTCCCACCACTGCACCGCGCGTGCGATGGCCTGTCCTTTGGGATCCAGCAGGGTTTTGGCGGCGCGCTCCAGCAGCTGCCGCTGATCCAGGTGCTCAGGCATCCACGCTGCTCAGGGCGGCGGTGGTGCTGACCAGGGCCGCCAGGACATCCGCTGGACCGACGCTGAAGGGCAGGTGATGGAGATCTGAGCCAGGCCGGCAGGCAAACTCCGCCACCTCCTGCAGTTCAGCGAGGCTGGCCTGGGCGAGCCCGAGGTCCGCCAGGCTGACGGGGAGCTTCAGGCGTTGGAAGAAGGGCAGCAGTTGTCGCCGGGCTTGGGCCGCCAGCTGGCTACCCCCGACGCTTTCCTCCAGCCGCAATTGCACCAGGATTCCAAAGCCCACCTTCTCCCCGTGGAGTTGGCCGTGGCTGGCCTCCAGTTGGGTCAGGCCGTTGTGAACCGCATGGGCGGCGACGGTGCGGCAGCGGGCGCCGCCAATCCCTCCGATCAGGCCGGCCGTCAGGCCGCTGGCTTCCGCCACGCGCACCCAGGCCTCGCCGCCGACCTCACCGAGGGCCTGCTCGGCCTCCAGCAGCAGTTGATCCCGCAGCACCCGGGCCTGTTGCACGGCCTGTTGCACTAGGCCATCGCGGCTGGCGCCGCTGCTGACGGAGGCCTCGTACCACTTGGCCATGGCATCGGCGATGCCGCTAGCCAGGGTGCGGTTGGGAGCTGAGGCCACCAGGCCGTGGTCGAAGACCAGCAGCTCCGGGCAGTGCTCCAGAGCGACATCTCCCTGGAATGCCCCCTGGGGGCTGTAGAGATTGGCCAGCGCCGTCCAGCCCGCGCAGGTGGCGGCACTGGTGGGCACGGTGATGCAGGGGAGCCCCAGGCGGTGGGCCAGCAACTTGCCGGCATCGAGCACCTTGCCGCCGCCGCAGGCCACGACCCCATCACAGCCCTGGGATTGGCTCAGCTCCGCGAGACGGCTGAGGTCCTCTTCGCAGCAGTCGAACTCGAGCTCCGCGCTGAGTACCCGTAGGCCTTGGGTCTTGAGATCGGCTTGGAGCCCGAGCCGCAGTTCCCGGGTGGCCGCGCTGCGGCCCAGCAGCAGAGGTGCTTGGCAGAGGCCCGCGATCAGCGGCAGCGCTTCAGTCCAGGCTCCTTTGCCGCGCAGCACGTTGGCGGGTGCGATGGCGTGTTGCTGAACGGCGGAGACAGCCATGGACCGGATTCCAGAAATCCACTCTAAAAGTGGGACATGGGTCACCACGACCACCACCATCACGCTGGGGCGTTTCGCTGGAGCGTGCTGCTGAATGCCTTCCTGACGGGAGCGCAGTTGGCGATCGGCTTTGGCTTTGGCTCCCTCGCCTTGATCGGCGATGCGATCCACAACCTGGGGGATGTGGTGGGCCTGCTCTTGGCTTGGGGGGCCGAGCGGCTGAGCTTGAAGCCCCCCCGCGGTCGCTTCACCTATGGCTTTGGCCGCAGCACCCACCTGGCGGCCTTGATCAATGGCCTGCTGGTGTTTGCAGCGGGCCTGCTGGTGGTGGTGGAAGGCCTGGACCGGCTGCAGCAGCCCGAGCCCCTGGTGGCGGGGCCCGTGGCGGTTGCTGCCGCTGCAGGGATTGCGATCAATTTGCTGTCCGCCCGGCTGTTTGGGGCCCAGGACCATCTCGATCTCAATCGCCGGGCGGCGGTGCTGCATCTCCTGAGCGATGCGGCGGTCTCAGCGGCTGTGTTGCTCAGCGCGATTCTGGTGGCGCTGACCGGCCGCACGGAGCTCGATGCGATCACGGCCATTGCGGTCGGTGCGGCGGTGATGGTCAGTGCCTATGGGCTGCTCAAGCAAGCCCTCGCGGCGAGCCTTGATGCGGTCCCGGAGGGGCACGATCTGCAGGCTATTGAGTCGGCCTTGCGGGAGCTGCCAGGGGTGTTGCGCGTCAGCGAACTCCATGTCTGGGGCCTGGGTGGCCGCCGGGTCGCGCTGACGGCCCATCTGCAGGTCAAGGGCGAGCCATCGGTTGATCTTCTCCGCCTTGGCGAGGAGCGCCTACGCCAGCTGGGCATCGACCACAGCACCCTGCAGATTGAGCCCCAGTCCTGAGGGCCATTCGGTTTTCCCCTACCCATTTCGCCCCTGGCCCATCAGATTGGAAGCAGGTCGGCTCGGAGGGGGATGGCAAGACGCAGCTGGAGGCGGCGCCTCGGCAATGCCCTGATCCGTTGGGGCCAAGCCCTGAAACCAGCGCCGCCGGCGCGCCCGGTTCCGACGCCGCAGAAGCGCTCGGCCGTCAGTCAGATGCCAGGCCTGCGCTCGCCCCTGACGATCGACAAGGCAGTTCGCAACAGGGACCTGAGTGTTCTCAAGCGGGAGGCCAGCGATGCGCTGGCGGCCCTGGGGGCGGCCCATGCGGTGGTGAGCTCAGCGCGGCTGGCTCAGATCCAGACCATCCGCTCGGAGGTGGATCGCGGCACGGTGGAGCAGGACGCCTTGATCGAGGTCGCAGGCGACTACCAGGCCTGGCAGAACGATCAGGTGCGTCTGTTTGATGCCCTGGCGTTGGTGCTGGGGATCACGGTTCCAGAGGGCTCTGCTTTCGATCAGATCGATGAGGAGATGACGGCAGCGGCCACTGAGCACCTCAATGCTCTAACGGCTGAATACCAGCGGCGACTGCTGAGCGACCAATTCGAAACGGAGCCCCAGGAGGGCTGATTGGCTGCCCTTTTGATCTAGGTCTGCTGTTTTTTCATCGACAGAGCCGGAACACCCGCTGTATTGGGGAGTGGCATTCGGGGCCCCTTCCCTTGACCGTTCGGATCGGCATCAATGGTTTTGGTCGGATTGGCCGCCTGGCCTTCCGGCGCGCGATGGCCACTCCCGGGGTTGAGGTGGCGGGCATCAATGACTTGATTGATGTCGATTACCTGGCCTATCTGCTGCGCTACGACTCCACCCATGGCCGCTTCAAAGGCGAGGTCAAGGTGGAGAACGGTCAGCTGGTGGTCGATGGGAACGCCATCCGGATTACGGCCGAGCGCGATCCAAGCAACCTCAAGTGGGATGCCATTGGAGTGGATACGGTCCTCGAGAGCACGGGCTTTTTCCTGACGGATCCCCTGGCACGCACCCACATTCAGGCCGGGGCGAAGCGGGTGGTGATGAGCGCCCCCTCGAAGGACGAGACCCCGATGTTCGTGATGGGGGTGAACCACAGCAGTTACGCCGGCCAGGACATCGTCTCCAACGCCAGCTGCACGACCAACTGCCTGGCGCCCTTGGCCAAGGTGGTCCACGACAACTTCGGCATTGTCAGTGGCTTGATGAGTACGGTCCACGCCACGACGGCCACCCAAAAGCCCGTGGACAGCCCGTCCCTGAAGGACTGGCGCGGTGGCCGCGGAGCCGGCCAGAGCATCATTCCCAGCTCCACAGGCGCCGCGAAGGCTGTGGGCCGGGTGATCCCAGAACTGAACGGCAAGCTCACGGGCATGGCCTTCCGGGTCCCGACCCCGGATGTCTCCGTGGTCGACCTCACGGTGAATCTGGCCAGGCCGGCCAGCTATGAGCAGGTCAAGGCGGCGATGAGGGCCGCCTCTCAAGGGGAGTTGAAGGGAATCCTGGGTTACACCGAAGACCAGGTGGTCTCCAATGATTTCCTTGGTGAGAGCTGCACCTCCGTCTTCGATGCCGGCGCTGGAATGGCCCTGAGCGACACCTTTATGAAACTGGTGTCCTGGTACGACAACGAGTGGGCCTACAGCTGCAAGTGCATTGACCTGATCACTCACATGGCTGCAGTGAGCTGAAACCAGAGCGGCAGGCTGAGGGCAGCGGCCCCACTGCTCCAGAGCACCAGTCGGGCGGCGGGAAGGGTTTCTTGGCCGCCTGCACCTTGGGCGTCGGCGGCTTCAGCGAGCAGAAGCACGGACATCGCCGTCGGTGCAGCGGCCTGGAGGACCAGCGCCTGTCGCATCAGTTCCGGCAGCTGCAGCAGTCCGCTCAGCAGCCACATCAAGGCGGGGAGCAGCAGCAGCTTGATCATCAGGGCGCCGGTCAGTGAGGGCCTCTTGCCCTGGTCCGCTTGATCGATTCGCTGCAGCACCAGCCCCAACCGCATCCCCACGAGAATCAGGAGGAGCCAGAGCACAATTCGAGCGGGCAGCCAGAGCCATTGCCCCAGTAGGGGGCCCCATGGGGTGAGTCCGAGGGGGAGGGCCAGGAGCAGGGCCTGAACGACGGGTGTCTTCAGCAGGTTCATCGCCGTGGCTGCGCTTTTCCCTGGCGACAGCAGCAGCGGACCGGCACTCCAGGTGATGAGGGTGCCGATGAGGTCATAGATGACGCTGAAGCCCAGGGCCTCGCTGGGCAGTAGGGCAATGGCGACGGGAAGCCCGAAGTAGCCGGTGTTCCCAACCATCGCTCCCAGTTGCAGGCTGCGGGTGGGCAGCAGGCCAGGGGCCTGGCGGCAGAGGAGCAGGCCGCCCAAGGTCAAGCCGGCAATGAGCCCTGCCATGGGGATCGCGCTGAGGGGCAAGCCTCCCTTTAAGAGAAGTCCCGTGAGGCTGAGGGGCATGCCCCAGCGCAATAGCGGCGGTGCCAGGCGGCTGGGGAGAGTCGGGAAACGCCGGCCCAGCCAGACCCCACCGAGGAGGCAGGGAGCGAGTTCCAGAACAAGGCGAAGCATGGCTGCAGCCTGGCAGCTTGCTCTTGGGCCTGGGCAGAGCTAACGAGGGGGTAGCCGTTGGAGGGGGAGCTGTGGAGGACAGACCGATCACACCCCATGCGGTCCCGATTTTTGATGCCGACGGCAACCTCACCTATGTGGGGGATGACGGTCGCCGCTACGTCGTCGGCCCCCTGCCGGCAACCGACGAGGCCAACGTCGATCGGGTGATGGAGCGCCTGCGGGAGGGACAGGCCCTGTTCTCCCAGATCGAGCAACTCTCAGGGCAGTGGCTGGATCACGTCAGCGGCTCTGACCTGGCCCGTCATTCGGCCCTGGCCCTGCTGCTGACGACCTTGGAGACCTTCCTGAGTGACCCGGAGTCCGACGAGGACATCTGAGGCCTCCCAGGGAACCCGGACCTGTAGCGAAGGCGACAGCGGCTCTGGTATGTTTGTGAGCCGCTCAGCGATCGCGAGATCACTAGCGGC
>NZ_ADXM01000067.1:0-48786 GCF_000179255.1 Synechococcus sp. CB0205 | reverse complement strand
GCAGAGACGTTGTCCAGGTTGCTCGATCGAGGGGGGGAGCTCGAGCGGCAGGCCATTGAGCACATCGATCAGTTGGTAGAGCAGCCCGACCTTGCGGCGATCGAGCTGGAAACGCAGGCAGGGCCGAAGGATGCCGTTGGGGTCGCAGCTCTCCCCTTGGCTGATGTTCCCCTCATCCACCAGGAGATCAAAGCGTTGGTTGAGCTCGGCCACCGTGGCGGCAGGCAGAGGGCAGTGCAGCAGCAGCTCCGTCTGCTCCCCCGCGAGTTGAGCCCCGTGGAACACCCGGTAGAAGCGGCTGATCTGCTCCAGGGCCTCGGCGGCACTGCGGGCCTGTTTGAACAGGGAGGTGTCCTCGCTAGAGATCAACGCCCTGTCCTGCAGGGTGCCGTCAATGGTCTTGAGCCAATCGCTCCAGAAGCTGTCGTTCTCTGGAGCCAGGAGGACCAGGGGGATCGGCGGGGTCCGTCCGGTCTGAATCAGGGTCAGCGATTCGAACAGCTCATCGAAGGTCCCGAACCCGCCGGGCATGACCACCAGGGCGTCGCTTTCGCGCAGGAAGAAGAGCTTGCGGGTGAAGAAGTAGCGGAAGTGGAGCAGGCGCCCGTCGCAAGCATTGACGTAGCGATTGGCGTGCTGCTCAAACGGCAGGTCCACATTCAGGCCAATGCTGCTCTCGCAGCCCGCGCCGCGGTTCGCCGCCTCCATGACGCCGCCGCCGGCTCCCGTCATCACTTCAAAGCCGCGCCGGGCTGCTTCGCGGGCGAGCTCCTCGGCCAGCGCATAGGCCGGCTCTTCCGGCTGGGTTCGGGCGGACCCAAACACGGTCACCTTGCGGGTCTGGCGATGGGGGGCAAAGACGTTGAAGCCATCGCGGATGTCCGCCAGGGCACCGGTGATCAGTCGCCACTCATCGGCATCACGGCTATTGCGTGCGATCTCCAGCAGCTGAACCACACTGCGCTCGATGGAGCGGCGTTGGGGATGGCCCTCAAGGGCATCGGCCAACGCGTCCAGGGGGCTTCGCTCGATCGCCATCGTTTGGGATCAGGACAGAAAAGCCCGGCCAAAGGCCGGGCTTGAGGGGAGGTCTTGGGCGGTGCCGCTGACGCTCAGAGGTACTTGGAGATGGTGCCGGAGAGGGTGGTCTTGGGCACAGCACCGACAACGGTGTCGACCTTTTGGCCGTCCTTGAAGATCATCAAGGTGGGGATGCTGCGGATCCCGTACTGGCTGGCGACGTTGGGGTTCTCGTCGGTGTTGAGTTTGAAGACCTTGATCTTGCCTTCGAACTCCTTCGAGATTTCGTCGACGATCGGAGCGACCATGCGGCAGGGGCCGCACCAGGGCGCCCAGAAATCCACAAGAACGGGTACATCGCTCTTGAGCACGTCTTGCTCGAAGGAAGCGTCGGTGACGGCTGCGGCGCTGGACATCCGGTCAGGATCAGTGTTTTCGGAATGTAGCAACGAGTTTTCGGCTTCGGCTGAGGCCTGGAGGAACTCGTAACTGGGTGGAGTGGAGCCGGCGGCGATGCCGCCAGTTCCGGCCAAAGAATGAAAGCTCGGACGCGCCGAGCCGGGGGGTGTGAGGAGTGTGAGGGCTTTTGGCCCCACACACTCCGGAGGCTAACGCGGTCGCTTACTTACCCATGCCCAATTGCTGGGCCTTCTGATAAACCTTGCCTTCGGTCAGCAGGGAGGGGGCGACAACCACCTCCACCTGCTGCATCTCCTTGAGGGTGCGTGCCCCCAGGGTGCCCATCGAGGTCTTGATGCAGCCCAGCAGGTTTTGGGTGCCGTCGTCGAGGGAGGCCGGGCCGCGCAGGATTTTCTCGAGGCTGCCGGTGGTGCCCACCTTGATGCGGGTGCCGCGGGGAAGAACGGGACTGGGTGTGGCCATCCCCCAGTGGAAGCCACGACCGGGGGCTTCGGCGGAGCGGGCGATCGGTGAACCGATCATCACGGCATCGGCCCCGCAGGCGATGCACTTGCAAATGTCACCGCCGGTGACGATGCCGCCGTCGGCAACGATCGGCACGTAACGGCCGCTCTCCTTCATGTAGTCGTCGCGGGCTGCAGCGCAGTCGGCGACCGAGGTAGCTTGGGGAATGCCGATGCCGAGGACGCCGCGGGAGGTGCAAGCGGCTCCAGGGCCGATGCCGACCATCACGCCAGCGGCGCCGGCGCGCATCAGTTTGAGGGCCACGTCATAGGTGACGCAGTTGCCGATGATCACGGGAACACCGAAATCGCGGCAGAGGGCCTCGAGGTCCAGGCTCTCTTGGCCCTCCGGTCCGATGTGTTCCGTGCTGACCACCGTGGCCTGCACAAAGAACAGATCAGCACCGGCCTCGGCGATGGCCTTGCCGAATTTCAGGGCGGCCACGGGCGTGCCGCTGACGGCGGCGATCCCGCCGCGCTCCTTGATTTCAGCGATCCGCTTGCGGATCAGGTCTTCCCGCACGGGCTGGCTGTAGAGCTCCTGCATCAGGGGCACGAACTCTTCCTTGCCCACCGAGGCGATCCGATCGAGCGCAGGGTTGGGATCGTCGTAGCGGCACTGAACCCCTTCAAGGTTCAGAACGCCCAGGGCGCCCTGCTTGGCCAGCTCGACGCACATCCCGACATCAACCACGCCGTCCATGGCGCTGGCGATGATCGGAATCTCACGGGTGATGCCCCCCAGGGTCCAGCTGCTGTCGGTGACGGCCGGATCGACCGTGCGACCGCCTGGCACCAAGGCGATTTCATCGATGCCGTAGGCGCGGCGCACAGTACGGGAACGGCCGAGCTGAATGTCCACCTGAGACCTTTTGAAGCAATCAAGCCAAGCTATCAACCGGCCTGAATGCTTCTGGCCCTCAACCGTCTGCTATCGCTGACCCCGGAAGCTGCTCCAGCGCTGCTTCAGGCCGTCGATCACCTGATGGCGATCGTCGCTCTTGACCAGGCGCGTCAGGCTGAATCTCACGACGCTGATCACACCCACCAGCTCCAGCAATCCAGGCAGTAGGGGCACGCTTTCCACCACGCCCAGCAGGGCGCCATAGATCCGCAAAACGAGCAGAAGGCCGATCAGGCTGGCAACCAGAGTGATGGGGGTGCGAGCGGTTTGCCACTGCTGCTGCAGTTGGCCGCTGGCAATCCACTGCTTGACCTTCTCAACCAGCAACTCCCATTCGCCGCCCTCGCCTTCGTTCGCGGAGGCCACCGCCGTTGGGCTGGCCGGCACATCGGTGGTACTGGCGACCTGGGGGGTCCAGGCATTCACCGGTTCAGCAGCTGGAACGGGCTCCGGCTCCGGCGCTGGAGTCGGTTCGGGCTCCGGTGCGACCTCGACTGTGGGTTCCGCGGCGGTCTCTGCTGCCGTCTCGATTAGCTCGCTTTCGACGGTTTCAGTCGTTGCGACGGTTTCAGTGGCCTGGACCTCGAGAGCCTCGCCTTCGGGCTGCTGCTCGGCGTCCGGCTGGGGGGCAGGAGCATCAGCCATGGCTTGGGGTTTGAGATCAATGGTCCGGGAGCTTACGGCCGTTCTTGATCGTTGTCGGTCCGCTTGGTGTTAGTTCAGCGCCCGCACAGTCCGGTCGCTGGGCAGTGGTGCGAGGGGCAGGCGCAGGGGGAAGGCACCGCTTTGCAGCATCTCCGCCAGTTGCGCTTCGGCTTCCGCGGCGAGCCGGGGGCTGTGGGCTGGTGCGGCCGTGAGTTGCCGATCACCGAGCCGAATGGATCCGCTGAAGAGCTCGCTGTAGCGGGCGCTTGCGGGGGATGGACGCACCCGCCTGGGGATGCCGTAGTCCAAGACCGGCGCTGACAGCTCTTCAGCTGTTGCCGTCAGTTGTTGCGCAGTGCTGAGGCTTAAGAGCGGGATGGGGGCGGCGATGGCCACGAGCAGGCCGCTGCTGCCGTCGGCAAGTCGGGTGGCCCTGATGGCCGATGGTCTGAGTCCATGCAGGTCCACCTCCAGGGCACAACAGGCCCCTGGCCCGAGCGCAAACCCGTCGCTGCTTCGTTTCGTCTTGGGGTTGTGGCCGCTTCCAGGCCCGCTGACCCAGCCGATGGCGCCCCCCACGAGGACGGGGGATCCCGCTCCAAGGCCCGTCAAGCCAGGCATGCTCAGGCCGATACTTCCGGGGCCGCGGCAGCTGTAGAGCGCGCTGGTCCATGGGCCGAGCACGGGCCCCCAGGGGGTTGGGGTGAGGCCTTCTCGACTGCTGACCGCCACCACACCGTTCTCGCTGATGCCGCGGTGCAGCAGCAGGCGGCCACAGGGGATGTCCTCCAGGCCGAGTTCGGTCTCCAGCTCAACCTTGGGCTGCTGCTGACTGGGCGTCCCGCCAATGGAGAGGGGCAGACGTTGCCCCGCAAGCAGTGCGCTGAGCAGGGCCGCGCCCCCGTTTCCCATCGGGATCACGAGATCGGTATTGCCGTGACCGCCGTGGCCTTCAGCAGGGCCAAAACGGAACTGACGAATCCGGATCGGTGGATCGCTTGGCCCAAGGTGCAGGACCAGCGTGGCCTGCTGCATCAGCTCGGCGTCGCTGGCAACGACGACGTGGGTCTCCAGGTAGGCCTGCTCCAGTCCTCGCGCCTGGGCCAGCTCACGAAATTGCGTAGCGCTGCGGACCTGGAGTTCCCCGTCCCGTTGCAGTTGCAGCAGTTCTGTCTCGCTCCGAGTGGGGGTTGACCCAGGGGAGGCAGACACAGGCGCAAGTACCGATAAAATGCGTTCTAATCAAAGCTGTCACGAATGGCGGATCCAACCGAACCCCGTGAGATGCCCGCGGGGGACGGAGAAGGACCAGGCGGATCCGACGGCCGAATTATTCAGGCTGACCTTCGCAACGAGATGTCGCGCTCCTATTTGGAGTACGCGATGAGCGTCATCGTGGGACGGGCCCTGCCCGATGCCCGCGACGGTCTCAAACCTGTGCATCGCCGCATCCTGTATGCGATGTACGAGCTGGGCCTGACGAGCGATCGGCCCTACAGAAAGTGCGCCCGTGTTGTGGGTGAGGTGCTGGGTAAGTACCACCCCCACGGCGATACGGCTGTCTATGACGCGCTGGTGCGCATGGCGCAGGACTTTTCCATGCGCATGCCGCTGATCGACGGTCACGGCAACTTCGGTTCGGTGGATAACGATCCGCCGGCCGCCATGCGATACACCGAATCGCGGCTCCGGGCTCTCACCACCGACAGCCTTCTCGAGGACATCGAGAGCGAAACCGTCGATTTCATCGACAACTTTGACGGTTCGCAGCAAGAGCCAACGGTGATGCCTGCGCGCATCCCCCAGCTCTTGCTGAACGGATCGACAGGAATTGCGGTGGGCATGGCCACCAACATTCCTCCCCACAACCTCACCGAGCTGATCGATGGCCTGCTGGCCCTCATCGCCAACCCTGAACTCACCGATCGCGAGTTAACGGGTTACGTCTCGGGACCCGACTTCCCCACCGGTGGCCAAATTCTTGGCCGCCGCGGCATCCGTGAGATGTACGAAACGGGCCGCGGCTCCGTCACGATGCGCGGCGTCGCTGCGATTGAGACGGTTGAGGCCAAGGGGCGCCCCGATCGCGATGCGGTGATCATCACCGAGCTGCCTTACCAAACCAACAAAGCGGCGCTGATTGAGCGCATTGCTGAGTTGGTCAATGACAAAAAGCTCGAAGGCATCGCGGATATCCGCGATGAATCCGACCGCGACGGGATGCGGATCGTCATTGAGCTGCGTCGGGATGCCTACCCCCAGGTGGTGCTGAACAACCTGTTCAAGCTCACGCCGCTGCAGAGCAACTTCAGTGCCTACATGTTGGCGCTGGTCAATGGCGAGCCCGTGCTGCTCACCCTGCGCAAGATGCTGCAGGTCTTCCTCGACTTTCGGGTCGAGACGATTGAGCGCCGGACGCGATACCTGCTGCGCAAGGCCGAAGAGCGCGATCACATTCTGCTGGGCCTGCTGATTGCGCTCGACAATCTCGACGCCATCATCGCCCTGATTCGCGGTGCTGCAGATACCGCCAGCGCCCGATTGGAGCTGGTTGAGCAATTTGGACTGAGTGAAGTTCAGGCGGACGCGATCCTGCAGATGCAGCTTCGCCGCCTCACCGCCCTTGAGGCCGACAAGATTCGCCTCGAGCACGAAGATCTGCTCGCCAAGATCACGGACTACAAGGACATCCTGGCCCGCAAGGAGCGGGTCTATGGCCTGATCACCGACGAGCTGGGCGTCATCCGCTCCCGCTACGACTCTCCGCGCCGCACCGAGATTCTCGATGTCGAAGGCGGTCTCGAAGACATCGATTTGATCGCCAACGAGCGCTCTGTCGTGCTGCTGACCGAGAACGGCTACCTCAAGCGGATGCCGGTCAGTGAGTTCGAGGCCACCAGCCGCGGCACCCGCGGTAAGGCCGGCACCAAAACTCAAGGGGAAGAGGCGGTCCGTCTGTTCATCAGCTGCAACGACCACGACTCGCTGCTGCTGTTCTCCGACCGTGGCGTCGTCTACACCGTGCCCGCCTACCGGGTGCCGATGTGTAGTCGTGCGGCCAAGGGCACGCCCATCGTCCAGCTGTTGCCGATCCCGCGGGAGGAGCAGATCACCTCACTGCTGGCGGTGAGTGAGTTCACTGAGGACGCCGTTCTGGTGATGCTCACCAGCGGTGGCTACGTCAAGCGCACCCGTCTCTCGGCCTTCGCCAACATCCGCTCCAATGGCTTGATTGCCATCTCCTTGGAGGAGGGCGATGCCCTGACCTGGGTCCGTCTTGCCCAGCCGGGCGACAGCGTCCTGATCGGCTCGCGCAATGGCATGACCATCCACTTCCGCCTCAGCGATGAGGAGCTGAGGCCTTTGGGCCGTACCGCCCGGGGTGTGCGGGCGATGAACCTGCGGCCGGGGGACCAGCTGGTGAGCATGGACGTGCTCCCGGTGGAACTCGCCGACCGGGTCGAGGGAAGTAGTGCTGCGAGCGACGAGGACGACACGGAGGAGGTGGCGCCCAGCGAGGGGCCTTGGGTTTTGGTGGCCTCAGCCAGCGGCCTGGGTAAGCGGGTCCCTGTGGATCAGTTCCGCATCCAGAAGCGCGCCGGCATGGGCCTGCGGGCGATGAAGTTCCGCCGGGACGGCGATGTGCTCGTTGGCCTGCGGGTGCTTGGTGCTGGTGAGGAGTTGCTGCTGGTCAGCGAGCGCGGTGTGATCGTGCGCATGCAAGCCGACGCGGTGCCCCAGCAGTCCCGTGCCGCCACGGGCGTGAAGCTCCAACGCCTCGATAGTGGGGATCGCCTCTCCGAAGTGGTGCTGGTTCCGCCAGCCCTGGAGGAGGACGAGGAGTCGGGCGAGGATGCCAGCAGCGAGGCCGTCAGCGCGGATGTCTGATCACCGGGGCGATCGTTCGATCGCCCACCGGGTGAATGGCCTGATTCATGGGTGTTGACGTCCTCGTCATCGGCGCTGGCCCTGCGGCCCTCTGCATCGCCGCAGCCCTGGTGGATCGGGGCGTCAGTGTGGCGGGTGTGGCGCCTGCCTCGCCCGAAGCGCCATGGCAGAACACCTACGGCATCTGGGGACCGGAGGTGGATGCTTTGGGGATGACCCATCTGTTGGGACACCGCTGGAGCCACACCACGAGTTACTTCGGTGCAGCGCTCGGGACCGAGGCCTTTGCCCATGGCATCGACTACGGCCTCTTCGACAAGGCTGCGCTGCAGCGCCACTGGCTGACCCCCTGCCAAGCCGCTGGTGTGCCCTGGACCTGCGCTGCAGTCACCGGGATTGAGCACCACAGCCTGGGTTCGGTAGTGACGACGGATCAAGGGGATCGCCTCGAAGCGCGCCTGGTGATTGATTGCAGCGGTCATCACAGCCCTTTCCTCAAGCGCCCGGATGAAGGTCCGGTGGCGGGGCAGGCGGCCTACGGAATTGTGGGGCGCTTCTCCAAGCCCCCGGTGGAGCCCGGCCAATTTGTCCTGATGGATTACCGCTGCGATCACCTCAGTGAGGCGGAGCGTCGCTGCGGAGCTCCAACGTTTTTGTATGCGATGGACTTCGGCGAGGGGCGCTTTTTCGTGGAGGAAACCTCCTTGGCCCTGGCCCCTGCCGTTCCCTACGGGGTTCTCAAGGATCGTCTACTCAAGCGGTTGGCCCATCGTGGTGTTGAGCTGCTCGCCATGGAGGAGGAGGAGTTCTGCCTCTTCCCGATGAACATGCCCCTCCCAGATTTGGAGCAGCAGCTGCTGGCCTTCGGGGGCGCCGCCACCTTGGTCCATCCCGCCTCTGGTTACATGGTGGGCTCCTTGCTGCGGCGGGCACCGCTGCTGGCAGAGGCCATCGCCGTTGGCCTTGCCGATGGCAACCGTTCTGCGCCGTCCCTCGCGCGTGACGCCTGGCAGGCGCTCTGGCCGCTCGAGTTGCAGCGCAAGCACGCCCTCTATCGCTTTGGCCTGGAGAAGCTGATGCGTTACCCCGAAGACCAGCTCAGGCAGTTTTTTGCCACGTTCTTCGCCCTGCCCAAGGGCCAGTGGTACGGCTTCTTGACCAATACCCTCACCCTTCCCGCCCTGATTGGCGCAATGCTGCGGCTGTTCGCCGTTGCCCCCTGGACTGTCCGTTGGGGCTTGATGCAGCAGCAGGGGCGTGAGTTGCCCTTGATGCTGCGTCTGCTCAAGCCGTAGCGCCTGCGCAGGAGCTCCCTTGGCCTGCGGTGCAGCCAAAGCAGTGGTTGCCCCAACAGATCGGCTGTGCCTTCCACTGCTCGAGATCGATGGAGCGAATGTCGGCTCCTCCGCTCAGCGGTAGGTCCAGCATCTGGTTGAAGTCGCAGTCGTAGATCGACCCGTCGGCGGCCACTGAAAGCGTGTCGCGGCACATCAGACCAGCGAGGGCGCTGGGATTGAAGGCGCCCTGCAGCAGCTTCAAATAACAGTTGACGTGACCATCGGCCTGCAGTTGCTGCAGGAAGCGGGCGATCGGCATGTTGTTCAGGCCGATCAGACGATCGAATTGGACTCCGGCTTTCTCCTGTAACTCCCGTTTCCAGCGCAGCTCGTCGCAGGCGGTGAGCTGTTGCAGTTGGGTGCCGCACGGATTGCTCATCAAGGTCAACTGACGCTCGCTTTGCCCCTGGCCGTAGCCGTTGGCATTGAGACGTCTCAGGGCTTCAATCGAGGCCTCCCAGGTGCCATCGCCCCGTTGCGCATCGGTGCTGGTCTCCTCTGGCTGGGGCAGGCTGGCCACGATCTCCACCTGGTGCTCCGCCAGGAAACCCACCAGATCCGAGAGGGCTGGCAGGAGCAGCACCGTGAGATTGCAGCGGTCGATCACGTGGCAGCCCCGTTGGCGTGCCGCACGAATCAAATCGCGAAAGCGCGGGTGCAGTTCCGGTGCTCCACCGGTGAGGTCAAGCACCGCAGGGCGGAGTCGCTCGATGGCGGCGATGCAGGCGTCGACCACCGCATCGCCCATCTGGGTGTGGCCTTGATGGGGGCCAGCATCCACATGGCAGTGGGAGCACTGCATGTTGCAGAGCTTGCCGAGATTCAGCTGCAGCACCCGCAGCCGGTCGTGCTCCGGCTCGGCAGCGGCCTGGCCCGCCAAGCTCCGCTCAAAGGCCAACTCGGCGGGCAGCGCCGCCGTGAGCAGCTCACGCTGGGCCTGGGGCTCCAGCAGGGACGGACGGGGATCGCTCATGGGGCCGGCAGCCTGGCCCAGTCCGCGGCGTTGATCAGGGGAAAGAGGCCGTCTTCCCGTTGCACCGCTTCCAGCCACCCCTCCGGTGGAGGGGTGTTGGTGTTGATCGCTTCGATCAGGCACCAGAAGCGTTGGAGATGGCGCTCAATCCGCTCCTTGGCCAGTTCCGTCGTGGTGCCGGCCCGCAGGATGAAGCTCCAATCTGAGCTTTGGGCCAGCAACAATTCGCGGCCTGCCTGCTGCAGCCAGTCCCTGGCCTGCTCGCTGCCGACTCCGCGGCTGACCCGATCCACCATCGCCCGCGAGGCCCGGTTCCACTCGGGGATCACCCAGGCATTGCTCTCGTTGAGCCAATAGGTGTGGTAGCCCCCCTGCCCCCAGCTGGACGGGGACGGTTGGCAGAGCTGAAGCGCATCGCCTCGGCTGAGGGTCTCCCGCAGGGTCGCCAGACCCACCCCCTGACGCGGCGCCTGCTGGAACAGCTCCGCCAGGAACTGGGGACCTTCAAACCACCAATGGCCAAAGAGCTCCGCATCAAAGGGGGCGACCAGGAGCGGTCGACGTTCCATCGAGCCGCTGAGGTCCTGCAGTTGCTGCGCCCGGCCCGTCAGGAAGTGTTGGGCATCGCGCCGCACGCTGGCGGCGGCCTGCGCCGGGTCGTAGGCCTGCTTGGCCTCGAGGCTGCACTGCCTGCCGGTGACGCGATGGAGCTTGAGCCCAAGGGGGCGCGGGCTGGTGATGCCGTGTTGCTGGAGCTCTTGCTCGGGGAGATCCCAGCCCAGATCGCGGTGGAATTCGCGGTAGCTGGGATCGCCGGGGTAGCCCTCCCGGGCACTCCAGACGGGCAGGGTCGATTCGCTATCCCGGCCGAAAAAGGCCATCCCGCCGGGACTGCAGATCGGTGCATAGACCCCATAGCGGGGCCGCGGCTGTCCATGCAGCAGGCCGTGGGCATCGAGGATCGCGTAGCGCAGCCCGCAGCTGACCAGCAGCCGATCAAGCCCCTCGTAGTAGGCGCACTCCGGAAGCCAGATCCCCAGGGGGCGGACTCCCAGTAGGCGTTCGTGCTCCCGCACGGCCGTCAGTAGCTGCGCCCGCACGGCTTCGGGGCAATCCCGCAGCAGTGGCAGATAGCCGTGGGTGGCACCGCAGGTCAGCAGGTCGAGGACCCCTTGCTGTTGCAGCGCCTGAAAGCGCGGCAGCACATCACCCTTCGCCTGCTTCCAGGCCTGCTTGGCCCGCTGAAGTTGCAGCCCGAGGCCGGCCGCGGCTGCCGCATGGTCCTGGGGTGCCTGGCGCAAGAGCTCTTCGCGGACCTCCAGCCAGGGGATAAAGCGCTGACTGAGGACCTTGTTGTTCAGTAGGGAGAGCAGCGTGGGCGAGAGCCCCATGGTCAGCCGCGGTCGCTGGCTGGGGTCAGCGGCGGCGGCCTCGAGGGTGTCCAGCAGAGGCAGGTAGCACTCGAGAAGTGCCTGGAAATACCAGTCCTCCTCCAGGGATCCCGGTGCGCTGGAGTGCACGTACGGCAGGTGCGCGTGGAGAACAAGCGCTAGATCGCCAGCGTCAGCGGGTCCTGCGGCCAACGCCCCTGCTCAGAGTGAGGTGACTTTAGGTGCAACTTCTAGGCTCGACGGAGTGAAGGGGTGCGGATGCAGCTGGCTCTGGCGGTCGATGGCCACAGCATGTTTTACGTGCAGCAAAAACTCGGCTGGTTTTTCGATCCCCGTCGGCTGCTGGAGTACGCCACGGCGCAATCCGGCGTCGAGCTTGGTTCTGCGTTTTGGTACACGGGCCTGAAGGACGCGACCGATCAGCGTCCCTTCCGTGATGCCCTCACCAGCCTGGGTTTCACGGTTCGCACCAAGCCCCTGAGGGAAGTGGGGCATGACTCCGATCAACGGCAGTTCGCCCGCGCCAATTTGGACGTGGAGATCGCCATTGATCTGATGGCCGTGGCCCATCGCATCGATGAGGTCTGGGTGATGAGCGGGAGCCGTGATCTGGAGCGTCTGCTGGAGGTTCTGCGGATCCGGGGGCTGAAGGTGGTCTTGATGAGCACCGAAGGCATGGTTCCGCGGGAACTGCGCAATGCGGCGGATCGGTTTGTGGATCTCTCCAGCCTCAAGCCGCAGCTCGAGAAGACCGACGGTCACTGAAGCGGCTGAGCCGCATCCAGGCCCACCCGACTAGAGTGGACCTAACTCATAACCATTCCGACTTGTAGCCGCCATGGCCCGCGATCCCGGCCGGGTATTGATCTTCGACACCACCCTGCGTGATGGTGAGCAGTCCCCTGGGGCCAGCCTCAACCTGGAGGAGAAGCTGGCGATCGCTCAGCAGCTCTCCCGGCTTGGCGTCGACATCATCGAGGCGGGCTTCCCTTTCGCCAGCCCTGGTGACTTCAATGCGGTGCAACGCATCGCCCAAACGGTCGGCACCGTCGAGGGTCCGGTGATCTGTGGCTTGGCGCGGGCCGCCAAGGGCGACATCAAGGCCTGCGCGGATGCAGTCGCTCCGGCGGCCCATCGCCGCATTCATACCTTTATTGCCACCAGCGACATCCACCTGGAGCACAAGCTCCGCAAAAGTCGCGCGGAGGTCCTGAGCATCGCCGGCGAGATGGTGGCCTACGCCCGCTCCTTGGTGGATGACGTCGAGTTCTCCTGCGAGGACGCGGGCCGCTCTGATCCGGAGTTCATGTATCAGGTGATCGAAGCTGCGATCGCCGCTGGAGCCACGACGATCAACATCCCCGACACCGTTGGCTACACGACGCCATCGGAGTTCGGTGCGCTGATCGAAGGGATCAACCGCCATGTGCCCAACATCGATCAAGCGGTGATCTCGGTGCACGGCCACAACGACCTCGGTTTGGCCGTGGCCAACTTCCTCGAGGCCGTGAAAAACGGTGCCCGCCAGCTGGAGTGCACGATCAACGGCATTGGTGAGCGGGCCGGCAACGCCTCCCTGGAGGAGTTGGTGATGGCGATGCATGTGCGCCGCAGCTACTTCAACCCTTTCCTGGGCCGCGACGTCAGCAGCAGCGAACCCCTCACCGGCATCCGCACCGAGGAGATCTACAAGACCTCCCGTTTGGTGAGCAACCTCACCGGTATGGCGGTACAGCCCAACAAGGCGATCGTCGGCGCCAATGCCTTCGCCCACGAAAGCGGCATCCACCAGGACGGCGTTCTGAAGAACCGCCTGACCTACGAAATCATCGACGCCCGCACCATCGGTCTGGCTGATAACCGCATCTCCTTGGGCAAGCTCAGCGGCCGCAGTGCGTTCCGCGCCCGCCTGGAGGAGCTCGGTTACAACCTCGAGCGCGAGGACCTCGACGATGCCTTCGCCCGCTTCAAGGAGTTGGCCGACCGCAAGCGGGAGATCTCCGACCGCGATCTCGAGGCCATCGTCAGCGAACAGGTGCAGCAGCAGGACCAGGCGACCTACAGCCTGAAGTTGGTGCAGGTCAGCACGGGCACCAGCCTGCAACCGACGGCCACGGTCACCCTGCTGGATAGCGAGGGTGCAGAGCTGACCGAAGCCGCCATTGGCACCGGCCCGGTGGATGCCGTCTGCCAGGCCCTCAACCAGCTGGCCCAGGTGCCCAATGAGCTTGTGGAGTTCTCGGTGAAGTCGGTCACCGAAGGCATTGACGCCATGGGTGAAGTCACGATTCGCCTGCGGGCGGATGGGGTGCTCTACTCGGGCCATGCCGCCGACACCGACATCGTCGTGGCCTCTGCCCAGGCCTTTGTGAATGCCCTCAATCGCTTGGTGGCGGGCAGTCAGCACTCACCCCTGCACCCCCAGAAAGCACCCTTACCGGTGGGTGAGATGGCTCCTGCCGATCGCCCTCGCCTCTGATGGCTGAGCCCATCAGCGGCCGCCGGCGGTCTGTGTTGCTCCGCGGCCTGCAGTTGATTGCGCTGCTGCTGATTGCGGTGGCGATGCTCGTGCCCCTGCTCTGGCTGGTCAGCACGTCCTTAAAGGGACCGGCCGAAGACATCTTCACCAGCCCCCCGGCGCTCTTCCCGAGCCAACCGAGCCTTGAGGCCTACCTGCGCTTGTTCGAGGACAACCCCATGTGGGGCTACATCCTCAACAGCACCATCGTCAGCGGCTGCGCGGTGTTCGCCAACCTGCTGTTCTGCTCCCTGGCCGCCTACCCCTTGGCGCGGATGCGCTTTGCCGGGCGAGGCCTGGTGCTGGCTTTGGTGGTGGCGACGATCCTGATTCCTTTTCAGGTGGTGATGATCCCGCTCTACCTGCTGATGGTGCAGCTGGGCCTACGCAACACCCTCTGGGCCCTGATCATTCCCCAGGCAGCAACGGCCTTTGGCATTTTTCTGTTGCGGCAAAGCTTCGCTGGCGTGCCAGTGGAACTCGAGGAGGCGGCTCGGATTGATGGCTGCAGTCGCCTGGGTGAGTGGTGGAACGTGATGATCCCTGCGGCCAAGGCGGATTTGATCACCCTGGCGATGTTTGTCTTTATCGGCACCTGGAGTGATTTCCTCTGGCCGCTGGTGATCCTGGATGACCGAAACCTGTACACCCTGCCCCTGGGGCTGCAACAACTGGCCAGCAGTTTTTCCCTCGATTGGCGCCTGGTGGCCGCCGGTGCGGTCGTCTCGATCGTGCCGGTGCTGGTGTTGTTCATTGGGCTCCAGCGCTTCATCCTCCCCAGCGCCACCGGCGATGCGGTGAAGGGCTGATTAGCTCAAGGCCAAGAGCCCGCGCTCGAGTCGCCTTAGGGCTTCGGCGAGGTCGTCTCCGCCGAGCATCCCGTAACTCAGTCGCAGGCAGGCACCCTTCAGCCCAAAGCTGCTGCCGCTGGCTAGGGCCACTTGATGGTCAACGATGAGGCGCTTCATCACCTGGTCTGCGCTGAGGCTGCTGTCCAGTTCAAGCAGGGCGTAAAAGGCGCCTTCCGGTTGGTTCAACAGACGCCAGGGGCGCTTGGGGGTCGCTGGCCCAAGGGCAGCGAGGACCTGCTCCCGCCGCTCCGCCAAGGTCTGGATCTGCTCGCGGCACCACTGGGGTCCCACGGCTAAGGCGGCCCGGGCGGCCCATTGGTTCAACTTGGGCGGCCCGATCAAGGAGGTGTCCTGCACCTTGGTCAGGGCTGGCATCAGCTCCGGCGGCACCACGGCCCAGCCGATGCGGTAGCCCGCCATGCCATGGCTTTTGGAGAGGGATCCCAGGGTGATGGTGTGCCCGCCGCTGCCGGCTGCGGCAGCGGGGCTCCAGGGGCGCTCCGCTCCGTAATGGAACAGGGCGTAGGCCTCATCGCTGATGTGGATCAGGCCGCGGCGGGCGCAGAGCTGATTGATAGCCGCAAGAACCGGCCGCGGAACGATCGCGCCGCTGGGGTTGTTGGGTGAGACGGTCACGATCGCCCGAGTTCGCTCCGTGATGGCCTCCTCCAGCAGAGCGGGATCAGGGATGACCCCCGCCTCAACCGCTCGGGGATGTCCTCCGGCGATGCGGACTGCCATCTCGTGGTTGAAGTAGTAGGGGACGGGGAGGATGACCTCATCCCCTGGATCGCACAGCGCCTGCACCACCGCCTGAAAGGCCATGTTGCTGCCGGCTGTGATCAGGATCTCGCTGGCGCTGCAGTCGATCTGGTGTTGCTGCTCAAGCCAGTGCCGTAGCTCGGCGCGAAGCTCTGGATCCCCGGCCACCGGTCCATAGCGATGCAGGTCGGGATCGTTGCGCAGTGCCGCCGCCATGGCCTGGAGCACCTCCTCCGGTGGCGACCAGGGGGCCACGCCTTGTCCGAGGGAGAGGGTTCCTGGGGTGGCCGCGATCAACTGGGCCATCACGGGGATGACCGGTGTCTGGATCTGATCGAAGCGTTGAGCGGCCGCCATTAAGGCAGCTGCGGAAGGGCAGGCAGGGGGCGCGAAGGCCCGCCTGACTCATAGGGGAAGAGTGAAGAGCGGGACCGCTGAAGATCCCGCAGGGTTTGGACTTGGCTGCTGAGGCTCTGGACTTTTTGCTCGATGCCCTCCAGGGCCTGCAGCCGCTCCACCGTCGAGCGCAGTTGCTCTTCCAGGGCGTTGGTGCGCTCCAGGTCGTTGGCGTTTTCGATGGTCTGCACCTTGTCCTGCAGTTGCTGCAGCCGTTGACCCTGTTCACGGGTCTGTTGCAGCACCACGACAAACAGCACGGCCAGCAGCCCCGTGAGCCCCGCACCGAGCAGGCGCATCCATTGGGGGAGGGGGGTGGACATGCCGATGCACGCGTCTGGGGCAAGTTTGATGCGCGATCGGTCCTTTGACGAGGGCTGGGTTCCGTTAGACCGGTGCTTTCGAAAAAGGGTCGTGTCGCTGCAGCAGTTGGATGCCTTTCTTGCGTACGCCCGCTCGCAGCCGCAGATGGCTGAACGACTGAAGACACCGATGGATCTGGCGGAACTCCTGGGCTGGGCTGCGGAGCTTCAGTTCCAGGTCGAGGAGGCCGACGTGATTGCGGCCATGGTGCGCGAGGACGAGCAGCTCAGCGATGCCGAGCTCCAGCACCGCGCCGGAGAAGAGGCTCGGAAATTGCGCAACTTCATTCCTGGTTGAGGCTGACCCTTGATGGCCCCCACTCCAGAACGGGTTTGTGATTACCCCAGGCCTCCTGCCCTGCAGGCTTCCGCACAGCACATTCAGGTGCGGGCCCTCGGAGCACTGTTGGCGGAGACCCAGAAGAGTTTTCGCGTCTTGGAAACCTTCCATCCGCCCACCTACTACCTGCCGGCGGAGGCGTTTACCGCCGGTGCCTTGGTGCCCGCTGGCGGACGCAGCTTTTGTGAGTGGAAGGGGGTCGGGAGCTACTTCGACATCGTCGTGGGCGATCGCTGCTTGCCCAAGGCGGCCTGGACCTATACCCAACCCACAGCCCCGTTTGCGCCGATCGCAGGGTGGATCGCGCTCTATCCCGCGCTGATGGATGGCTGTTGGATTGATCAGGAGCTGGTGATTCCCCAGCCGGGTGGCTTCTACGGCGGTTGGATCACCTCAGCCGTGGAGGGTCCGTTTAAAGGGGACCCCCGTCATCCCGAATTGATCTAGGCCGAGCAGGCGTGGTCGCCAAGCATGCGGCAGCCGATTTGAATCACGCCCTCATCGAGCAGGCGCCCCAGCTTGAGGGCCATCGCCTCCTCTTGCCGGTCGAACTGGCTTTGCTTTGCCGTGATCCAGGCGATTTCTTCAGCGGTGATGACGCCGGTCGAGACACTCTCGAGGAAAACTTCGCCAACGAACATAGTGAACGCCTGTGTCTGGTTTGACGCTAGGGATGTCGTTTGATGTTGCTTGAGTGTGCAATGTCTCTTCATGCACACCATCCCCCTTGGTGAGTGTGGCTTGGCCCGCTATCTTTCCCGCAACCGAATTTCTATTCAATGCTGACCGGATCTGATCTTCTCGCCAAGTTCAAAGAGTTGGGTGATGTCAGCAAGTCTGATCTTGTTCGCTCCTGCGGGTATGTCAGCAACAAAAAAGATGGTTCAGAGCGTCTGAACTTCACTGCCTTCTATGAGGCTCTGCTGGAGGCCAAAGGTCTCAGCATTGGCGGCGGCGGTGGTGGCACCGGCAAGGGCGGCCGCAAGCTCAGCTATGTGGCCACGGTTCAGGGCAACGGCAACTTGCTGGTGGGTAAGGCCTACACCGCGCTGCTGGGCCTGGAGCCCGGCGATGAGTTTGAGATCAAACTCGGCCGTAAGCAGATCAAGCTGATGCCCGCCGGCGCTGAGGCGGAAGAGGACTGATCACTCTCTACAGGGCTTCGATTCCTGGCTGGACCGCATCTGTGGTCCAGCTTTTTTGTGCTTGGTTCTTCGTAGGCTCAGGGCAACCGAGCGCAACGGGCCGTGACCTTTTTTGAGTTGCTCTGGAAGGGGGAAAACTGCGGTGACGCGGGTGATCTGGAGGAGGCCTTGGTCCATTTCCAGGAGCTCAGACCCAAGCATCTGAGCTGGCAGGAGGTCTGCAGTGACCCTGAGATCGAGCCCACAATCTGTCGCTTCCGCTCCTTTGAGGCCTTCCTGGATAACGAGGATGCCCTGGAGACGATTCATCCGACGGCCGAAATGCTCGATCGTTTCCGCCCCCAGGAGGAACCTGAATCCTCTGAAGAGCCGAGCGGCTGATGGATCCATTTCTTCCGCCATCGGAGCAGGACTCTCCCGGCTGGGGGCCGGAGGTGATCGTGATCCATCCGCCCAGCTTTGATGCGGTTCAAGAGGCGATTACGGCCCTGCGCGATCAGGCCACGGTTGTGGTGAACTTCAGCGCCTTGGCCGAAGACCAGCTGCAGCGGGCCGTCGATTTTCTGGCGGGTGCAGCGGTGGCCTTGGATGCTCAACAGGTGCGTCTGGGGGAGCGGGTGTTTCTCTATGCCCCGCACTACGTCCAACTGAACCGGGCTTGACCGCGGTCCAGCCGGCGGCAGACAGTGAATCGATGCAGGTGTTTGACGTCGATCTCTCTGGCTTTGAGCCGGTGAACCATCTTTGGCCTCAGCTGGTGGAGCGGCTGGGAGCCGACACCTCGGCCCGTGCCGTCCGTCAGGCCTTGGATCTGTTGGGCATGCGGGGTGGGCCTGGGTTGATGCCCGCGCTGCTGGTGGAGACCTCTGGTGTGGCCCTGGTGGATCGCCAACAACTGCGCCGGGTGACGGGACTGCCTGTGGCGGTCGATGGTGATCAGTTGGTCTTGATCAGCCGGCGCGCCAGTGAGCTGCAGCTGCTCCAGTGGAGCGCTTGAGCCTCAGTAGCTGCAGGTGGGTTTGAGCCCGGGCACGCTGAATTCCATGAACCAGAGGTATTCGCGGCTCCGCCAGCCGAGATCAAACGGTTCGGTGCTTTGCCATTCCTCTGGCGTCAGGCCGTAGGCGGCCTCAAGGAATGGGGGCACGAGTGCTTCAACCGCCTCCTGGCCCTCTTCCCCCTCGTCGAACAGGCGATCGGTGTAGATCACGGCGAAGATCTCGTGCTCTTCATCGCAGATCACGACTTCAAAGCCGCTACCGCCGTAGCTGGGGAGGGTGTTCAGCTCGAAGTACTCATCGCGCTCGAGGGGATCCTCGGGGGCCTGCTCGAGCAGGGCGGAGAGCGCCCGTTTGAACTGATCGAGTGCCATGGCCCGGCTACTACTAGGGCCAGTGTGGCCAGGGTCGAGCGTTCTTGCCTGCGTTGTTTGATCCGCTTTGGTTGGTCTACGAGGATCCGGCCCTGCTGGTGCTCGAGAAACCCAGCGGCCTGTTGTCCCAACCCGGCCTGGGCCCCGAGCTGTCGGATTCGTTGATCACGGCGGTCCAGTCCGAGTGGCCCGAAGCCCGTTTGGTGCACCGCCTCGACCGGGACACCTCCGGTTTGATCGTCGTCGCCCGTTCAGCGCTGGTTCACCGCACGTTGAGCGAAGCCTTTGCCGAGCGCCGGGTTGAGAAGCGCTACGTCGCCGATGTCTCCGGCGTGCCCGATGGCGAGGAGGGCTGGATTGATCATCCGATCGCCAAGCGACAACACAGGCCTCCGCTCTATGGCGTCGACCCCGCTGGCAAACCCTGCCGAACCCACTGGCGCCTGTCGGCTCAGCACTCCAGCTGCAGTCGCTTGGCGTTGCAGCCCCTGACGGGACGCTCCCATCAGCTGCGCGTGCATCTGCAGGCGCTGGGGCACCCGATCTTGGGTGATCCCCTCTACGGCGAGCGTTCTGCGGCGCGCTTGCACTTGCATGCCTGCTGCCTGGAGTTCAGCCATCCAAGCGATGGCCGCTGGATGCACTTCGACTCTCCCGTTCCGTTTGTCTTGCCCTAGTGGTTGCGGGGGGGCAGCCCGCTGCGAAAGCGCAGCAGCTGGCGCCAGCGCCGAATGCGCCAGGCCGCTAAGGCCAGGGCAACGCCGAAGGCGAGGGCGATGCCGCCTGCCCAGCCCGGACCACTCCAGGCCGCGCCCAGTCCTGCAAGGGCCACCAGAATCCAGCAGAGCGGCTGCAGGCGCTTCAGCCGCCGATCGGCGCCGGCGCAGCTGCGGCAATGGCGGGTGTGGGCCTCAAACCGCTCCATCAAGGCCTGGCGGTTTTGCCGCTGCGGTAGCGGTTGGCCTGGGAATGGCTCGCCGCCGTAGCGATTGACCCAGTCGTGCAGTGCTCTGACGTAGAGATCCGCCTGGGTGGGGAGGTGGTACTGGCGCAGGGTGTCATGGCGGCCGCCCCGCCGTTCGATGACCCGCTCTTGCCAGTGCAGGAAGAGCTGGTCGTCTTCCAGCACCGTGTGGTTGCCGATGTGCTGGAGCCATTGGGGGCGCAGCCGCAGCAGGCGTCCCGGCCAGGGGGAGCTGAATTGAAAGGGAAAGCGGGCGATCAATCGGCATTCCCCAGGACGGGTGGGGACGGCATAGACGACCGTGAGGATGCGGGCGAACCCTTTGGCGGTGAGGTCGTGCCACATCAGCCCCGGGGCCAGGAATCGGGTGTGTTGGCTCCCGAGCTTTCCGCGTCTGGGGCCCTCCTCCCACAGTCCGGTAAAGCCGTCGCGATCGAACCCTGTTAGGGCCAGTGCGACGGGGGCCGCGTTCTCTCGGCGGCCAACGGTGGCGTGGTGGGTGAAGGGAACGTGGCTGGCGTCCAGCACGTTCTCCAGCAGGGTCAGGGCATCCATCGGCAGATCCCGGAAGGTGTCCTGCACCACCCAGCCGGCCTCATCGAGAACCGGGACCAGGGGTAGGGGCTGCTCCCTTGCCTGCTCGCTTGGCCCGCTGAAGACGAACAACAACCCCTGGGCGCAGGCCGTGGCGTAGCTGCGGCAGTGGCTGCGGCCACTGATGCTGCTGCCCGGTTCCGCCTGGGGCTGCAGTGTACAGCGCCCCGACCCGTCAAAACTCCAGCCGTGATAAGGACACTCCAGTTCTCCGGCGGCGTTGAGACGGCCGTCCGAGAGGGGCACCAGCCGGTGGGGGCAGACATCCGCAAATGCCCTCCACTCATCGGCTTGGCGGTCAAACCAAAGCACCAGGTCTTGCCCCACCAGGGTGAAGGGGGTCGGCCGGTTGCGGTCCAGGTCGCGCAGGAACGCCACGGGGAACCAGGCGTTTTGCCAGCGGTTGGAGGACATCAGGCGCTGAAACTCTTGCGGGCGGGGATTGGATAGGGAATGCGGCGATGGCGCATCCGCCGCCACACCCGAACGAAGGCGCGGACCAACAGCTCCAACTCTGCAGGGGTCAGGCCGCTGTCTGTGAGTTGGCCATCGCGCCAGCGGGCCTCGACGATGCTGCGCACCACGTCCCGGGCCTGGGTTTCGCTGGTGTCGGGGGGGAGCGAGCGCAGGGCCGCCTCGCAGCCATCGGCCAGCATCAACACCGCCGTCTCCCGGCTCCTGGGTGTTGGACCGCGGTAGCGGTAATCCTCCTCGCGGATCTGGGGATCACGCCGGCGGGCTTCATGGAGGAAGTAGCCCATCTTCAACGTCCCCTGGTGCTCAGGGATGAAGTCCGCCAGGGGTTTGGGCAGCCGGTAGCGCTTCGCCAGCTTCAGGCCCTCATCCACGTGGGCTTGGAGGATCCCCGCACTGAGTTGGGGGTCATCGAGTTGGTCATGGGGGTTGTCACCCCCCTCTTGGTTTTCGATGAACCACTGGGGGCCATGGAGTTTGCCCACGTCGTGATACAGCGCCCCGGTGCGGGTCAAGTCGATGTCGGCGCCGATGGAGCGGGCCCCCTCTTCGGCCAGGCCGCAAATCATCAAGGTGTGCTCGAAGGTGCCCGGGGCTTCGCAGGAGAGACGCCGCAGCAGTGGCCGCTCCAGATCCGCCAATTCCATCAAGCGACTGCGGGTCAGAAGGTCAAAAAAGCTCTCGACCATCGGGCCGATCAGCAGCACCCCCAGCAGCAGGCCGCCCAGCACCAGCGCTTCTCCGGTGAGGTCCGATCCGATCGGGAGGCCCCCCTCCCGAACACCGCGGAAGAGCTCCAGCTGCAGCAGCAACCATTCAGCCAGGAGCGCACCCAGTGGCACCAGCAGGGCCAGCTGCAGCAGCTGGGCGCGGTTGCGTTGGCGATCCGCCAGAACGGCGGTGATGGCAGCCACGGCTGCTGCGATCAAAATCCGCTGGTCAAAAAAGGGAGAGAGGGGAAGTGGCCAGAGCAGGCTGGCCATCGCCAGCCAGGCCAGTCCGGCGGTGGTTCCCAGTCCCTGGGCGAGCAGGAGCGTGGGCGGAACGAGCAGTGCCAGGGGGCTGGCGGCCGCACCGAGCCAGAGCTTCAGGCCTTGGACGAGCGCCAGCAGGCCCAGGGCGAGGAGCGCCTGACGGGGCTCCAGGCTGACCCGACGGTTTCGGATCAGCAGCACCATCACGCTGGAGGCGGCCAGGGCTTCCGCGAAGTGCTGCAACCAGGCGCCAATCAGGGGGCGCCGGTTGACCAGGCCGAAATAGTCGAGGACCGCATAGGCCTGCTGACTGATCGGTTCTCCCTGCCTGGCGATCAGTTCACCCTTCCTGACTTGAATGGTGGGGATCCCCTGCTGGGTCAGCAGGTCCTCCAACATCCGCTGGCTGAGGGCCGGGTCGATGCGGAGGTTGGTGCGCCCCTGCAGGGAATTCGCGATCAGGCGTGCGCCGAGGCCCAGCTCCGGCTCCTGCATTCCCTCCAATTGATGGCGGGCCGCTTTCACTAGCTGTTGCCGGGCGACATTGCCCACCACCCCTTGGCGCAACATCCGCGATTGGGCCTGGCGCAGTTCCTGCTCCCAGCGCAGGAGCTGCCTGCGACTCGATCGCCGCAGCCAAGCCCGCTCCTGTGGGTTGATGTCGATTGGAGCGACCTGCTCTTGATCGCTCGCGGCGAGACGGTTGACGGCTTCGAGTTGGCGCTCCAGCCGCGCCTCCAGGTCCTGGCTCTGGCGCTCATCCACCACCTGGACATAGGTCCGCAGGCCCAGTTGGGAGCGGCGCTGCTCCAGGGCATCGGAGTCCACCACCGTGGCGGCCTTCGGCGCTTTAGCGGTGAAGGGTGCAGGGATGCCCGGCCGCAGGCTCGGCTCCACCAACCAGGGCCAGCTGGAGACCAGGGCCACCACCAGGGCCATCAGGACGACGCCTGCGCTCGCGCCGCGCTTCCAGGGCGTCAGCACCTGACGCGGCATCTCCAGCCGCAACAACTGCCTCCAGAGACGCTGGAGCCTTCGCCAGAGCTGGGGCAGGGTGCTCAGGCGAGTCACGGCGAGGGCATGACAGGTCCCCACGCTAGCCCTGCCGTTGCATGCTGAGAGGAGATTGCCTGCCCCTCGCCATGGCTCAGCGTCTCGACGGCCGTCAATTGGCAGCTGCGTTGGAAGAGCGCCTCGAGCGCGTCGTGGCCGAACGTCTTGCCCAGGCCGGCCGGCCCCCGGGCCTGGCGGTGCTGCGGGTGGGGGATGACCCGGCCAGCGGTGTGTATGTCGCCAATAAAGAGAAGGCCTGCAGTCGCATTGGCATCACCAACCTGGGCGCCCATCTGCCCGCCGAGACCCCGGCGGCGGAGGTGTTGAGCACAATCCAACGCCTCAATGCCGACCCTGCGGTCGATGGAATCCTGCTGCAGCTGCCGCTGCCGGACGGACTGGACGAAGGTCCCCTCCTGGCGGCGATCGATCCCGAAAAAGATGCCGATGGATTGCACACCCTCAACCTCGGCCGCCTGCTGAAGGGGGAGCCCGGTCCCCGCAGCTGCACCCCCGCCGGCGTCATGGCCCTGCTTGCGGCGGGTGGCGTTGAGCTCTCGGGCAAGCGGGCCGTGGTGGTCGGCCGCAGCATCCTGGTGGGGCAGCCCATGGCCCTCATGCTGCAGGCGGCCAACGCCACGGTCAGCATTGGTCATTCCCGCACCAAGGACCTGGCGGAACTCACCCGCCAGGCCGATGTGTTGGTGGTGGCCGCCGGACGTCCCCGGATGATTGGCGCCGAGCATGTCAAGCCAGGCGCTGTGGTCGTTGATGTGGGGATTCACCGCCTGCCCAGCGAGCCGGGCGCGAAGGCCAAGTTGTGTGGTGATGTGCGTTTTGAGGAGGTCGAGCCGATCGCCAGCGCCATCACCCCCGTCCCGGGCGGCGTCGGTCCGATGACCGTGACCCTCCTGCTGGTCAACACCGTTGCCAGTTGGTGTCAACGCTGCGGTTTGGATCAGCCCTTGGCGGATTTGCTCCCATAGCGGGGCGCGGCCTGAGAGAATCCGCCCGAGCGATGGCCCTGGGCCCAGATCTCCCATGAGCGCGGCGGTGACGACGACTGACAGCACCTCCACGGGGGAGCCGGGCCACTTTGATTTCGCTGCCTACCTGGAGTCATCCCGGCAGCAGGTGGAGCAGGCCCTTGATGGCTCCCTGGGGCCGGAGCGCCCCGAGAGCCTGCGGGAGGCCATGCGCTACTCACTCCTGGCGGGGGGCAAGCGCCTGCGGCCCATCCTTTGTTTGGCGGCCTGTGAGCTGGCCGGCGGTGATGCGGCCTTGGCGATGCCGACGGCTGTGGCTCTGGAAATGATCCACACCATGTCGCTGATCCATGACGACCTGCCGGCCATGGACAACGACGACCTGCGTCGGGGGATGCCGACGAACCACAAGGTCTACGGCGAAGCCAACGCGATCCTGGCTGGCGATGCTCTGCTGACCCGCGCCTTTGAGATGGTTGCGCTGCGCAGCCCTGGGGTGCCTGCCGAGCAGTTGATCAAGGTGGTGGGCGAGCTGTCTTTGGCCTCCGGTGCCCCCGGCCTGGTGGGCGGTCAGGTGGTGGACCTGGAGTGCGAAGGCAAGGACGTTGACCTCGAGACCCTCGAGTACATCCATCTCCACAAAACCGGAGCGCTGCTGCGCTCCTGCGTGCTGACCGGTGCCCTGATTGCCGGCGCCTCCGAAGCCCTGCTGGCGGCCCTGACGACCTATGCCCGCGGGATCGGTCTGGCCTTCCAGATCATCGACGACATTCTCGATGTCACCGCCAGCAGCGAAGTGCTGGGCAAGACCGCCGGCAAGGACCTGACGGCCGATAAGACCACCTATCCCAAGCTCCTTGGTCTTGAGGAGTCCCGCCAGCGGGCTGATGCCCTGGTGGCGGAAGCCAAGCAAGCGCTGGAGCCGTTTAACAGCAATGGCTCGGCGGCTCCGCTGCTGGCCCTGGCGGACTACATCACCAGCCGCGATCGATGAACGCTCTTTTGGACAACGGGGCCCTGTGGTGGGGGCTTGCCGCCTGTGGCACGGCCCAGTTCTCCAAGCTGGTGATTGAGTTGGTGGTGCACCGCCGCTGGAACCCGAAGGTGCTCGTTGAGACCGGTGGCATGCCCTCGAGCCATTCGGCCTTGCTAACCGGGACCGCCGCCGCTCTGGGCTGGCAGCAGGGGTTTGATTCCGGCCTGTTTGCCCTGGCGGCAACCATGTGCTTCGTGGTCCTCTATGACGCCTCCCACGTTCGCTATTCCGCCGGGCTCACGGCAGCCCGCGTCAATGCCCTGAGTGATGGGGGAGAGGAGCAGGCGCCGCTCAAGGAGAAGCTCGGCCACACCCCCTTGGAGGTGCTGGTCGGCAGCCTGATGGGCCCCCTGGTTTCCCTACCGGGGCTGGTGCTGGTGGGCTCTCCCTTGACCCTGGCCCAGCACTGGGGCTGGCTAGCGATTGGCTGAGGGGGGGCTGACCAGCGGCCAAACGGCGGCGACCGAGGCGTTTGAGCAGTGGCTCAAGGCCCCCTACGACGGCACTCCGTTTGTCCTCAGTGGTTTTGCTGGCACCGGGAAGACCTTCCTCTCCTGCCACCTGCTGGCTCTGGTGGAGCAGAGGGATTGGTGTTGGACCGTCGTGGCCCCCACCCACAAGGCGGTGGGTGTCCTGCGGCAGCAGCTGTCCTGGGCTGGTCTTCAGCCCACCTGGTACCCGAGCACCATCCACCGTTTGCTGCGGCTGAAGCTCAAGCGCCAGGGGGATCTGGAACGGTGCGAAGAAACCGAGCAGACCGCTGGCTCCCTCGAGAACCTCTCCTTGGTGCTGATCGACGAGGCCTCGATGGTCGACAGCGCCCTCCTGGAGATTGCCCTGCGCTGCGCCCACCCCTTCAAGACCCGCTTGGTCTTTGTCGGCGATCCGGCCCAGTTGCCGCCCGTGGGGGAACCGCAGAGCCCGGTGTTCTCGATGGGCCGCTGCGTCAACGCCAGCTTGACCGAGGTGGTGCGCCATCAAGGTCCGGTCTTGCAGCTCGCCACCGGTCTGCGCAGTGGTGATCTTCCCTGCCGTCAGCCCCCGGCCTTGGGGCTGGTTCGAGATCCCCAGGGGCAGGTGGCGGTCTTGCCCCGCTCCCAGTGGCTGGAGGCGGCCCAGGCGGCCCTGAAGCGCGGGGCGGAGCTCGACAACCCCGATCACGCCAGGATTCTTTGCTACACGAACCGGGCCTTGGAGCAGTTGGTTCCGCTGGCCCGCCGCGCCATCCATGGCGAGATGGCCGACCAGCTCCCCGTCCTGCCGGGGGAGGTCTTGATGACCCGCTCGGCGGTGATGGCCCCGGCGTGCCGGGCCGGAGAGGAGGCCGCGGAGGAGCCCGACATGCTGCTCGGCTCCAACCGTGAATTGGTGGTCCGCGATGTCACCCCCGAGCGCTGTGACCTGGCGGACTTTGGGGTGGGCAGCGGCGACGGCCTGACGCCGGCCGTGATCGAGACCCTCAATGCCGAGGTGGAGGCTGGCGAGACCCGGCTCACCCTGCGTCTCCTCCCGCCGGTGGGCAGTGCCGGACGCCAAGCCCTCGATGGCGTCATGCGCTCCCTGCGCCTCCAGGCCCGGGAAGCCGGCAAGCAGCAGGGCCGCAGTCTCTGGCGGCGTTATTTCCTAGTGCGCGATGCCTTCGCCTCCCTGGGTCCCGCTGCGGTGCTGACGGTGCACCGCAGCCAGGGCAGCACCTTTGGCGAGGTCTTCATCGCTGGTGACGTCTTCTGGCCCAGTGATGACACCCTGCGGCGCCAGTTGGTCTATGTGGCCGTCAGCCGGGCCTCGCAGGCGGTTTGGCTCAGTGCCGATCAGCGTCTGGCCAGTGCCGGGGCCACCCAGGAGCGTGATCGCTGGAGCCGCTGGCTCAAGGGTGCTAGCTGAGCTGCAAGCCTTCGATGCCCTGCCAGCCGAGGTAGCCCGCCAAGACCAAGCTCAGTCCCCCTACCAGCAGATCCCCCTTGTTGAAGAGCAGGGTTTTACCGCGTTCGAGCAGGGGCAAGACCTGGTCGCGGCCGATGAGCACCGCGAGGAAGGGCAGCAGGAGCGCCGTGCTGCAGGCCAGGGCGAAGCCGCCGGTATAGAGCGTCTCTTGCAGTTGGCTCAGCCCAGAGGACAGCAGGGCTGAGGCGGCTTTGGCAAAGAGGAAGAGATCGTCGGGGCTGATGACCTCCAGTGCTGAACTCACCCCCAGCAGCAACGGCAGGGGCATGGCGCAGAAGCGGTCGAGCTGACGGGTCCAGCCGGGGGCCTCGGCACCGTCTTCTTTGCGATCCAGTAATTCTTTGAGCCCCAGGGCCAGCAAGGCACCGGCCGCGAGCAAATCCAAGCCTGTGCGGTGGCTGGTGCCTTTCTCCATCGTGAGCAGGAGGCCATGGCCCACGGTCAGCAGCAGCACCACCATGGCGGTGACGGTGAGCATCCAGCCGAGCACGAGCAGCCCGCCGCGCCGCAGCGGGTTTGGCCCGAGCAGGAGCAGCAGCAGCAGGCCGATATGCAGCGGGCTCAGGGCGATCCCACTGCCGTAGGCCAGCAACTCGGCCCAGAGGGTGCCATTGGTCATCTAACGGCGAATTTCGAACCAGTCTTCCTTCAGGGGCGGCAGCTGGCTTTGGTTCACGCTCAGGACCTCTGCCTCCCTGGGACCTCGTTCACACCAGAGGCGCAATTGGGTCAGATGATGGGGCTGGCCCTCGGCCTGCACTTCCACGGAGCCATCCGGGCAATTCCACACCCAGCCGCTGAGGTCGAGGTCTTTGGCCATGCGGCTGCAACTTTCACGGAAGCCCACGCCTTGCACATGGCCTCGGATCTGCAGCTGCCAGCGCTCAATCCGAAGCGCGCTTTGGCTGTTGTGGCGCTGCTCCTGGCGCACCCATTGCCGCACTTTGGCGCTGCGGTTTCCTCGGCTGATTGGCCGCGTATCGGCAATCAGCCAGCCCGGTGTCCCTGACTGGCGTTGTGGGCTGTCATCCCGCGTCATCCACCCCCCTCTGCGAAGGCCTGGTGTCTTCACGGTGGCACGGGTTTTGGCTTTCGGCCACGGCCGGCTTTAGGCCGGTTGGACTGGGGCATTCCAGTGGATCAGGGCGCGGGTCTGGCGCTCGTAGCCCAGAACGCAGAAGCTGCCGGTACCCAGCACCAATCGAGCGCCGCCGGCGGGGCCCTGCCCCAGCCAGCACCCCGCGAGGCTGCGCAGGATGTGGCCATGGGCAAAGAGCGCCACGTCACAGCGCTCCCCTGGTGCACCGCTGGCGTATGCGCTGGCACGGGCAATCACCCGCTCACAGCGCTGCTGCACCTGATCGCTGCTCTCTCCCCCTGGGCAGGGGTGGCTGAAGACGGTCCAGTCCGGGACGCTCTGGCGAATCACGGCGGTGGTCAGCCCCTCGTAGTCGCCGTAATCCCATTCCTTGAGATCGGGTTCGATCTGGGCCTGCTCGCCCAGGCCGGCCAGTTCACAGGTGCGTCTGGCCCGTTGCAGGGGGCTGTTGAAGACGGCGGTAAAGCGGTGCTGGGCCAGAACCGGCGCGAGCCCCCTAGCTTCCGCTTCGCCTTGGGGCAGGAGGGGGAGATCGGTGTTGCCGGTGTGGCGTCCATTCAGTGCCCATTCGGTGGCGCCGTGGCGCAACAGCCAAAGGTGCAAGGAGGCCATGGTTAATCAGGGACCAGTGGTGAGACCTGGCGGGCGGCGGCGGCAAAGCGCTGCGGGATCGCCGGGCAGCCCCCCCAATGCAGGTGTAGCCAGCTGGCATGGAGCTGGCCATCGCCCCAGCCTTCTCGGCGGGCCGGACTGCCCCAGCCCTCCAGCTTCCAAAGGCTTGAGTCCTCGGGGTTCTCAGCGTCGAGCTGCCAGCGGTGAAACTCGTGCCCCCAGAGCGTCTCGCCTTGGCGCAGCACCAGTCCATCGCCCAGCGGAGAGGCTTGGCGATAGCCCAGGCTCAAGCTCCCGCGCCGCGCCTGAAAGGGCAGCAGATCCGCCATGGGATGCAGGACGCCCTGTTGGTCCTCCAGGCCGCGCCCGAGCAGCAGCAACCCTCCACATTCGGCGTAGATCGGGAGCCCCATGGCCCGCGCCTGCCGTAGGGCGCTGAGGCTGCGTTGGCTCGCACTCAAGCTGCCTGCATGCAGTTCCGGATAGCCCCCCGGCAGGATCACGCCACGGCAATCCGAAGGGAGGGGTTCATCCGCTAACGGCGACCAGGCCTCGACGGTTAATCCGCTCTGCTCCAGCAGCTCGATCGCTTCGGGGTAGCGGAAGTGAAAGGCGGCATCGCTGGCCAGGGCCACCTTGATCGGTGCTCGTACTCCTTGCCCGGGCGGGGCTGGTGTTGGCGCGGGTTCGGCTGGAGGCGGCGCGCTCAGCAGGGGCCAGAGCTGCTCGAGATCGAGATGCTCCTGGGCCAGTTCCGCCCAGGCCTCCAGTCGCGTCTGCACATCCTCCAGTTCATGGGCGGGCAGCAGACCCAGGTGCCTCGAGGGCAATTCCAGGCTGGTGTGCCGGGGCAGGGCCCCAAGCACTGGCATGGCGATCGAGGCCAGGGCCTCCCGCAGCAGGGCTTCGTGGCGGGCACTGCCCACCCCGTTGAGTACCACCCCGGCGATGGTCAGCTGCGGGTCGTGGTCCCGGAAGCCCCGCACCAGGGCGGCGAGGGAGCCGGCCTGCCGGCTGGCCTCCACCACCAGGACCACCGGGAGCTGCAACAGCGCAGCCACGTGGGCGGAACTCCCCTCGGCGGAGGGCCCCTTGCCATCGAAGAGGCCCATCACCCCCTCCACCAGGCAGAGATCCCCTTGGCTGCCGTGGCGCTGGAAGCTCTGCCGCAGCCAGTCTTCGCCGCAGAGCAGGGCGTCGAGGTTCCGGCAGGCCCGGCCACTGGCCAGGGACAACAGCTGGGGGTCCAGGTAGTCCGGTCCCACCTTGAAGGTCTGCAGGCTGAGGCCGCGGCGGCGCGCCAGGGCGGCGAGGGCGAGGCTGACCAGGGTCTTGCCGCTGCCGCTGGCAGGAGCGGCAATCAGGCAGGGCATGGTGCGTCCTAACTGGGCAGCAGCTTGGCAGCCAGGGCGACGGCTGCGGCCATCAGGGGGTTGGTGCTGTCATGTCCTCCCCCCAGCAGTCGGGCCATTTCCATCTCCTCGCTTTCGTTCGGCAGGGGCACGACCTCCTCGGCCAGTTCCATCGAGGCGACGCCACCGGCCTCCAGACGCATGCAGCCCCCTGATTCCGAGCAGAGGATCACGCAGAGGGGCGAGCGGTTCGGCGGGGCGCAGATCAGGCGCAGGCCGACCAGGGCCCCGGGATGGACCTTGCTCATGCCGACTGGGACGGGCATCAGGCGGAACTGAACGCTTTGGCCGTCGGAGCGCTGGAATTCAGCTCCGATTCCCCGCTCCGCTGGGCTTGATCCATCGATCCAGAAGCTGCTCACCAGGTGCCAGCCGAGCCGATCGGCAATCCAGGCGGCCAGCAGCAGTCCTTTGACCGGATGCTGCCCTTCGACATCGATATCCAGTTGAACCACCTGATCGAGGGCGCTCTGGCGGCTCGGGGGGTCAAAGACCATCGCCAGCGATTCCCGCCAAGTCCGCAGCCGCAGCCAGTTGAGGTCGTTGACGGCCTGGCCGAGGGCAATGCGCTGGGCCAGTAGATCGAGGCAGCGCCTGGGCTCGCCGATGGAGCTGTCCACCACCAAACGGCGCGGCACGGTTGCCAACCCTTCGAGGAGCTCGGGTGATTCATCCATGCTTCCGTTCCACCAGACCCAGCAGGGCAGGTCTGAGGGGATCAGCTCCTGGAGCATCGACAAGCCATGGGACATCGCTCCCATGCCACCCCGCAGGACCACGACATCACCGCAGGCATCGCTCGTGGTGCCGCGTTCTTCCGGCAGGGGGCAGTAGGCCGCCACCATCGACTGCAACTGCTGATCAGCGGCCAGGGTGGGGGCCAGGGTGATCAGGCGGCGGGGTTGGTGGGCGCTGATGGCACGGTCGACGAATTGCCCGCGTAGATCCTCGGCGCTGTGTTGCCCGGGCTCTTGCCCAAGGGCCCAGGCCACCTGGGGCGCGGTGGGAGCTGTACCGGTGGGAAGACCCAGCTCGCTGCTCGCCCGCCGTGCGGCCTCCAGCAGTTGATCGTTGAGCAGTCCGCTCAGGGGACCATCCGCACGGCCGGTTCGAATCAGCTGCTGCTGTAACCATGAGGGCTCCCACACCACCAGGGTGAAGGTGGAGGCGCCGCTGGAGTCCTTGAGATGGTCACTCCAGAGTCGGTTGAGATAGTCCGGGACCTCCTGGGGAGCCATCTCGATGGGGGCCTGGAGGGTGAGTTGGGGAGCCATGGCAAGTGCTGAAGAACAGAACGTCGAAAAGCAGGAATTACGGGCGTCGCCACATCAGGCCGTCCTCGGCCAGGAGGGAATCGGAGGCGGCGGGACCCCAGGTCCGGGCTTCGTAGGGGTAGACCGGCAGGCGGGCTGGGGCGTCCTCAATCAGTTCCAGCAAGGGGGTGTAGAGCCTCCAGGCGGCCTCCACCTCATCGCTCCGGGTGAAGAGGGTGGGATCGCCGAGCATCGCGTCGGCCAGAAGGCGGACATAGCCCTCATCGGAGGGCTCACCGAAGCTGTCCTCGTAGCTGAAGTGCATGTCCACCGGTCGGCTGCGCATGCCCGAGCCGGGTGCTTTGACGTCAAAGACAAAGCCAGCGCCTTCATCCGGTTGGATCCGCAGCACCAGTTGGTTGGCGGTCGGGGTGCCACCCGCTGCATCAAAGAGCTGCACGGGAGCCTTGCGGAAGGTCAGCACAACTTCTGAGAGGCGTTTGGGGAGACGTTTGCCCGTACGCAGGTAGAAGGGCACCCCTTGCCAGCGCCAGTTGTCGATGAACAGCTTCATCGCCACATAGGTTTCGGTGGTGCTGTCGGGATTCACCCCCGGTTCCTCCCGGTAGCCCGCTAGGGGACTGGCCGGACTGCCGCCGCGGCTGTATTGCCCGCGCACGCAGCATTTCCAGGGCTCATCTTCATTGGCGAGCCGGGCCGCCTGCAGCACCTTGGCTTTCTCGTTGCGAATGGCCTCCGGGTCGAAGTGCCCGGGCGCTTCCATTGCGGTGAGGGCCAGCATTTGGGTGAGGTGGTTCTGCACCATGTCCCGCAGGGCACCACTGGTTTCGTAGTACCCGGCCCGCTCTTCCACGCCGACGGTTTCCGCCGCTGTGATCTGGACGCTGGAGATGTAATTCCGGTTCCAGATCGGCTCAAAGATGGCGTTGGCGAAGCGCAACACCAGGATGTTCTGGACGGTCTCTTTGCCCAGGTAGTGGTCGATTCGGAAGATCTGGGATTCCTTGCCGCAGCTTTGGACGATGCGGTTCAGGGTTTGGGCGCTGCTGTAGTCCGTGCCAAAGGGTTTCTCGATCACCACCCGGCTTCGGCCGGGATCCTGGAGGAGACCGGCATTCGCCAGGGCCCGGCAACCGCTGCCGTAATAGGCCGGTGACACCGAGAGATAGAAGGTTCGGTTGCCGCGGGTGGCCTTGAGCCGATCGAGGGCCTCGAGTCGCGTCCCCAATTTGACGACGTCTTCGTCCTTCTGCAGGTCCACCGGCTCGTAGAAGAGGCAGCCGCTGAATTGCTCCCAGGCGCTCTGGTGCTGTTGGATTTCGCTGGCCATCGCCTCGGCCATGCGCCCGCGGAAGTCCTCATCACTCCAGGGCCTGCGGGCGCAGCCCAGGATGGCGAACTCCGTTGGTAATCGGCGTTGGCGGAACAGCTCGAACAGCGCCGGGATCAACTTGCGATGGGTGAGGTCACCGCTCGCGCCAAAGATCACCAGACACTGGGGTGAGATGACACGCTCTTGTCGAAGGCCTACCCGCAGAGGGTTGGTTTGCTGGGCCGGCATGGGCGATGCGCGCGTCCCCCAGGTTTAACGGCGTTGACTGGGGGACGCATCCGGACGTCACAAAAAAAGCCCGCCGAGGCGGGCTTTTGAGCAAAGGCTGACCTGAGGCGTTGGCTCAGTAGGTCTCGACGTGCCAGCGCTCGGCTTTTTTGAGCTTGGGACGCAGTTCGGACCAATCCAGACCCTTGGCCGCGGCGGCCGTGGTCATCGCCTCGTCGATGCCGGGCTCCATGCCCCGCAGACCGCACATGTAGACGTGGGTCTTGGGGTCTTCGATCATCGCGAAGATCTCATCAGCGTTCTCGCTGACGCGGTCCTGGATGTACATCCGGCCGCCGTTGGCGTTCTTCTGCTCGCGGCTGATGGCCTTGGTGTAGCGGAAGTTCTCTGGGAACTCACGCTCGTAGCGGTTGAAATCGTCGTCGTAGAGCAGGTTGGCGGTAGTGGGTGCACCCATGAACAACCACGCCTTGCCGCGGAAGTTCCAACCGTTCTTCTCGCGCTCGGCGGGCTCAAACATCCGGCGCAGGTAGGTGCGCATCGGCGCGATGCCGGTGCCGGTGGCCAGCATGATGATGTTCGCCTCCTCGTCTTCAGGCAGGAGCATTTCCTTGCCCACCGGACCGGTGATCTTCACCTTGGCGCCGGGCTCGATGTCGCAGAGGAAGGTGGAGCAGACACCGTTGATGGTTTCGCCATCCTTTTCGTACTGCAGCTGACGCACGCAGAGGGAGACGGTGTCATCAGCCAGGTCGTCGCCGTGGCGGGTGCTGGCGATCGAATACAGACGCAGTTTGTGGGGCTTGCCGTTGGCGTCCTCGCCATCGGGAATGATGCCGATGGACTGACCTTCGACGTAATGCAGCTGGGGATCACCACCTTTGAGGTCGAAGGTGATGTGGTTCACGCGACCGATCGCACCTTCGCCCAGCAGGCTGTAGTTCTCGGTAACGGTGCCCAGGAAAGGGGTCTTGGGCTTGTAGAGATTGACCGGAACGGCAGCGTGTGACACAGAAGCAGCTTTTTTAGCGGGGGCTTTTTTGGCGGCAGCGGCGGGAGCCGGCTTGGCCGCGGGCGCGGGGGCAGGTGCAGCAGGCGCCTCAGAGGAGGGGGTGACCGAAACGATCGTCCCACCGATCTGACTGATGGATTGCATCAGTGCCTGCAGGCGAGAGAAGGGAACGCTGATCGTCCGCTCGGCATTGCGGGGGTGGGCACTGCCATACCCCTGCACAACCACAGTGAACATGCGGGAGTCGCTGCGGCTGGATGTAGCGGTCGAAACACGCATGAATCTCTTCTGCCCTATGGACGCGCGCGATCATAGGTAATCCGCAGAGCTTCAAGCGCCAGAGGCCTCTCTCCGTTGCATTCCGGAGCGGGCTAGGTTGACGCTTCTTGAGCTTGAGCCCCCCCGGCGCATTCCTTGACACATTTGTCGGTGCCACCGGATTCGACCTCTGCGCTGAGTGAACCGCTGAATGCAGCGTCCTTAGGCCAGGGTGCCTGCTCGCTTGACACCATCCAGCAGGAGATGGAGCGCTTGCCAGGCGGCACCCGCCGGCTTGCAGTCCAGCTTCGCCTGGCCATTGATCCGACCTGGATCTGGGCGGTCCTGACGGATTACGACCAGCTGAGCCGCTTCATCCCCAATCTCCAGACCTCACGCTTGCTCTGGCGGCGTGGTTCCGTCGTTGGCCTGGAGCAGGAGGGGGCCCAGCGCTTTATGGGGATGCAGTTCAAGGCCCGGGTGCAGCTCGAGCTCACGGAGCATCCCGAGGCTCGGCAGCTGACCTTCACGATGTTGAAGGGGGATTTTCGCCGCTTTGATGGGGTTTGGACCATTGGTTTCGACGGCGAGACCACAACCCTGCTCTACGAATTAACGGTTCAGGGCTGCGTCGGTATGCCGATCGGGCTGATTGAACAGCGCCTGCAGGAAGATCTGGCCGCCAACTTGCGTGCTGTGCAGGCCGAGGCTCAGCGCCGAGAAGCGCTGGCCTGATCCGCTGAGCGGTTGACACAAAAAAAGCGGCCGAGGCCGCTTGTCTTTGAGATACCCCCAAGGGGATTCGAACCCCTGTCGCCTCCGTGAAAGGGAGGTGTCCTAGGCCTCTAGACGATGGGGGCTAGGACTCGGATGACAAAGGAATTCAGATTCCCTTGCAGCGCTTGGCGTTTGACCGCTGCGTCCGATGGATAGAAATTACGGGTCGGAGGGTCCCTTCGTCAATCAAGGTCATGACCTGCAACTCAACTGGCCCCTTGGCCGTCCCAGACGGGCACCGTGAAGTTGAAGCAGGCACCCTCATCCGGCTCGGAAACCACCCAGATCCGCCCCCCGTGCACTTCCGTGATGCGCCGGCAGACCGAGAGGCCGACCCCAAAGCCTGAGGTGGTGGATGAGGTCTGGGGGAGGCGTACCCGATCCTGAAAAATCCGCTCCTGCTCATCGACAGGAATCCCCGGGCCGGAATCGCAGACGCTGACCTCGATCCACTGGCTGGTGCGGTGAAAGATGGACATGCGCACCTGCCCGGCGTCGGGCGTGTACTTGAAGGCGTTCTCCAGCAGGTTGAGGAACACCTGTCGCATGCGTCGCTGGTCCGCATAGACATCGGGAAGGTCGCTTGGGATATCGGTGATCAGCTCGAGGCCTCGGCCCACCCAGCGCTTCTCCAGCTCAAGAATGGCCTCCGCGGCGAGGGGGCCCAGGGCGATGCGCTGGGGGTTGAACAGGGCTTCCCAGCGGGTGGTTCCCACCTCCAGCAGATCTTTCGACAACTGCTCGATGTCATCGAGGCGCCTATCGAGCACATCGCGGAAGCGGGTTTGATCGATTTGCCCGAGGTTCAGGCTTTGCAGCGCCAGCTTTGAAGCCGTGAGGGGGGTTCTCAATTCGTGGGCGACCATCCGCAGCAGACGCTCCTGGCCGCGTAGGCGTTCGATCAGCGTCTCGTTTTCTTGGCGCAGCACCAGGACCTGATCTTCCAGTTGCAGTTCCCGCTGCGTTCGGCTGCCATCGCTCTCTGCGGGCCGGAGGCTCATGCCCAGTCCGCTCACCACCTCCAGCTGCTGCCAGCGCGGCAACCAGTTGCGCAGCTGTTGCAGCAGCATGTTGCCCGCAAAGACCTGCTTGGGAGCGGGCTCGAGCTTGATCAGTGCTGGGGTGGCCACCAGCCGGTGGAGCTCCAACAGTTCCGGACGTTGCGCAGGGTCCGCCAGCTCCAGGCCGACTTCGAAGCCAAAGTCTTCCCGTTCCAAAAACGCCACCAGGCTTCGCACATCGGCGCTGGCCCGGTGGTGGGTGCCGGCTACCAGCAACAACTTCAGACGGCGGCGTTGCGGGGAGTCATCGTCATCGGGTTCTGCCCAGCCATCAACGCTGCCTTGGATGGGCGCCTCAAGGCCTTCCGTGCCATCGCTGCGGATCAAATCGTTGCCAGCGGGGATCGGATCCCCAACAGGGTGCACCGGAGGATGAAACCTGGAGAAATTGTTGTTTCACCCTATGGGGGTTTTTCAAGACCTGCAGGCCTCGCTATGACGACTGTGATGAGTCGTTGTTCGCTTAGTCCCAGTGGTCCATCATCGGGAGCTATCGACGCGAGTCCATCCGGTCTCGTGGGCGCCTTCTGCTCCAGGAAGGCGCCCTATCCAATTCGATAACACCCTGCGGCGTTGGTTCAACCGAAACCTGGGGCTATGGCGCTCGCGCCGCCAATATTTTTTCCCGGACGATGAAGTCCTGCGGGTGGACATGTTCCTCAGGGTTCAGACCTTTGAGGATCAGGTCGAATCTGAACCCCGTTATCGCTTCACCTGGTGGCCAGAGAAGGAATACGACTTTTTTGAGCTCAAGCCCCGTTATGTCCGGGAGGGCACGATGGATGCGACCCTTTGCGGCCATCAGCTGCGCCGCAGCCGGGGTTATCTCTGCGGCTCACCGACCAAAAGTCAGATCCGCCAGGCGGATGAGCATGAGGTGGTCTTTGAGTCTCACTACCAGGAGTGGGACATCCTTGAGCACATCCGTCTGGTGAACCAAGACCAGTTCCGGGCGCGTTCGATTTATTCCTGGCGTGACGGCAACTTGGAGCTTGTGGAAACCCACCACGAAATTCGGGTTGAGGAGGCTGGTCCTCCGCTGCGCAGCGACGACTAGTACCCCTCGGTGCGGCGTGCATCAGGATTAGAGCCAATTGCTGCTGTTCGCGTGCGCCTGTCTCGGATTCACCTGGGCCTCGTCCTCCTGCCCGTGGTGCTCTGGATCGCACCACTGCCGGTCCAGGCGGCTCCGGCTACAGAGGCAGAGATGAACCTCTACACCCGCATTGCGGCACTCAATGTCTGCATCGCCCGGGCTGCAGATACGGACTTTGATAAGGCCGTGGCGATTGCTGGTGAGACGATCGCCCAGGTGATTCAAGGGGGGCATCAGTCCCAGATCGCTCAGGTGGGCAACAAACCCCTTTCGATTGAAGAGCTGCGCCGCGGTTCGATTAATTCGGCGGTCTTGGGTGCCGTTGAGGTCTGCCCCAACGAGGTCCCAGCCGATGTGAAGGCCAAGGTTGAGGAAGCGGTCAAAGGCCGCACCTCCCAACCCCAGAAGCCGGCCAAGAAGCCCTGAGTCGCATTTAGTCGTCCTTCAGGGGGCGTTCAGTCAGAGATCACCGCAGCGCCGGAGCTTGTCTGAAGAGGTCCCCTTTGGACTGATTCGATGACCTCTCGTTCTCCGTTGACGCTGCTGCTGATCTGCGCAGCAATATCCCCCGTGTTGGTCCTTCTGCCTGCTCCAGCGTTCGCCCATGGCGAGCGCTGGCACAGGCAGCATCACCATCAGGTTTGGAGGCCGGTCCGGAGGCCTCGACAGGAAACAACCTGGCGTGAGCGCCAAACCAGAGCCCTTCCGGTCGCTCAGCCCCCGGCGGTCTCCTGCAACACCGGTCGGCTTTTGGGTGGATTAACCGGTGGGGCGGCGGCCTATGCCCTCTCCCGCCAGGATGGTCGGGCATGGGCGATTCCCCTCGGTGCTCTGCTCGGCTCCCAGATGGGCTGCAGCGTGGCGACGGGGCGGGGTCCCGTTCCTTGGTGATTCTTCCCCCGCATGGCCACCGTTCGCCTCGCTGACTACAGCCCGGCCCCGTTCACGATCGAGCACACCGAGCTGCTGTTCCAGCTCCACGCCGACCATGCCGTCGTCGAGGCGGAGTTCCAGCTGGTTCCCGCAGGAGCTGCAGCGGATGCGGCTCCCTGGGAGTTCTTGGGGGAACAACTCGAGCTGCTCTCGATTGAGCTCGACGGCCAGCCCCTGGCGCCAGAGGCCTATCGCCTGGAGAGCAGCAAGTTGGTGTTGCTCAAGCCACCGACAGAGGCCTGCCTGCTGCGAACGCGGGTCAAGATTCAGCCCCAGACCAACACCAGCCTGGAAGGGCTGTACGTCAGCGGTGGCCTCTTCACTACCCAATGCGAGGCCGAGGGCTTTCGCCGGATCACCTTCCACCCGGATCGCCCGGATCTGCTCAGCCGCTTTCGGGTGCGCATCGAAGCGGACCTGGCCAGCTGCCCGGTGCTGCTCTCGAACGGCAACTGCCTGGAGACCGGTTCACTCCCAGGGGACCCCGGCCGTCACTACGCCGTCTGGGATGACCCCTTCCCCAAGCCCTCCTATTTGTTCGCCCTGGTGGCGGGTGCCCTGGAGGAGGTCCGCGATCAATTCGTGACCTGCAGCGGCCGAACGGTTCAACTGCGGATTCACGTCGAGCCTGGAGATGCGGGCTTCACGGCCCACGCGATGGCGTCCCTGAAGCGCTCGATGGCCTGGGATGAGCGTCGCTATGGCTTGGAATATGACCTCGACGAGTTCAATCTCGTTGCGGTGCGCCACTTCAACATGGGCGCGATGGAGAACAAGAGTCTCAATATCTTCAATTCCAAGTTGGTCCTTGCGGACGCGGAGACCGCCACCGACGGCGAGCTGGAGCGCATCGAAAGCGTCATTGGCCACGAGTACTTCCACAACTGGACGGGGAACCGCATCACCTGCCGGGACTGGTTCCAGCTCTCGCTGAAGGAGGGACTGACGGTCTTCCGCGATGCCAGCTTCACGGCAGACCTGCATTCCCCCGAGGTCAAGCGCATTGAAGACGTGGCGCTGCTGCGCAACACCCAGTTCCGCGAGGACGCCGGTCCGACGGCCCATCCGATCCAGCCGGATCACTACCAGGCCATCGACAACTTCTACACAACGACGATCTACGAGAAGGGCGCGGAGGTCATCCGTGTTCTGCACACCCTGTTGGGGGAGGAGACGTTCATGCGTGGCATGGCTCTCTATGTGAGCCGTCATGACGGCACCGCCGCCACCTGCCAGGACTTTGTGCAGGCCATGGAGGATGCTGCGAAGACGGCTGGCGACCTGCCCCGGTTTGATTTTCAGCAGTTCAGGCGTTGGTATAGCCAGGCCGGAACACCCCAGCTGCAGATCGAGCGCCACTGGGATGGTGATGCCGGCACCCTGCAGCTGACGATTCGCCAGTCCACCCCCTCCACTCCGGGCCAACCCCAGAAGGAATCAGTCGTGATTCCCCTGGTGCTGGGCCTGGTGGGGCAGGGCGGCGATCCGCTGCCACTGCAGTTGCCGGGAGAGCACGCCCAGGACGTGGCCGCCGCGCAACTGCCCGCTGCCTGGGGCAGCGCCAGCCGCCTGTTTGTGATCGATCGCGAAGAGCAGTCGCTGCTGTTTGTCGGGCTGGAGGCCCACTCCCATCCACCGGCGGTGTCACTGCCCCGCGGCTTCTCAGCCCCGGTTCGCATCGCGATGGAGCGCCCCACCAACGAGCTTCTCCACCTGCTGGCCTGCGACAGCGAGTCCTTCTCCCGCTGGGATGCTGGCCAGGTGTTGTTGCGTCAGGCCCTGCTGGAGCGGGCGGCCGGTTCGATCAACGATGAGCTGGAAGAAGGCCTGGTGGCCGCCTTTGAGCGAATCCTGCTGGAGGGAGACCTGGGCGATTCCTACCGCAGTGCCTTGATGGCCTTCCCTGGCCTGCCGGAGCTGGAGGATGCGGCCCTCGCTCAACAGGGGCAGGTGGATCCGCCGGCCTTGTTTGAGGCGGCCTTGGCCCTGCGTGCTCGCTTTGGGGACGATCTCAAGGATCCCCTGGAGGCGGTCTTGGCCTCCTGCCGCAACCAATGGCAAAAGAGCTGGCCGGAGGGTGTGGGCGACCGGGACCTCACCGCCACTGTCTGGAGTTGGCGGGTCGCCGCTGGGGATGCGGCCATCCGCGCCGAGGCCGCCGAGGCGGTGTCGGGGCCGTCGATGACGCTGGCCCGCGCTGGCCTGCGGGCCCTGCAGTCCATTGAGAGTCCGGAGCGCAGCGCGGCACTCCAGGCCTTCCACGACCGCTGGCAGGACAAGCCCGTGATCCTTGATGCCTGGTTTGGCCTGGAGGCCGCCACCCCCTTTGGCGATGGGGTGGCCCGGGTGCAGCAGTTGCTGGAACACCCGCGCTTCGACCCGGCGGCACCGAATTCCCTGCGGGCGGTCCTGGGCGGTTTTGCCGGCAACGTCAGCCAGTTCCACCGGGCCGATGGCCGCGGCTATCGCTTCATGGCCGAGCAGATTGCGGCTGTGGATCAACGCAATCCGATTACCGCCTCGCGGATGGCGAAGGTCTTCAGCCGCTGGCAGAGCTATGGCCCAGAGCGCTCAGAGCGCATGCGCGAAGCGTTGAAGCAGTTGTCCGAGGCGCCGCTGTCCCCGAATAGCCGCGAGGTGGTGGATCAGTGCCTGCAGCCGGCCTAGGGCAGGGACTGGTGGAGCCGCTTCAGCCCTTCGCGCCGTAGCGCTCCGCCTTCGGGGCCGGCGTGGGCTCCCCACAGCCCCTCCCAATAGAAGTAGATGACGCCGTGGCCGCGGGCGATGGCCAATTTCACCCGTTCGCTCAGGTCGGGGAACTCCGTCGTGCGTCCGCCAAAGCCCGCAAGGATGCCGATCTCCACCGGGATGCCCCAACTGCTGGCCTTGGTCAGGGCAGGTTGTTGCAGATCCTTCTCAAACCCCCTGAGGGAATAGGCGTAGTTCTGCACCACCAGCTCATCGATCAGGCCGCCCAGGGCCCAGATCTCCCAGTCCTGGAGCCAATGGTTGTAGGCAAACCGGAAGGGGCCGGGGGAGAGGCTGACGTAGGGGCTCCCCAGGCCGCTGTCTTTCAGGGTGCGGCGCAGCTCCCGCAGCAGCCCCGTGAGTTGACGCCGTCTCCAGTTCATCCAGGCCCGATCGGTGTGCAGCTCGGGCGGTTCTTGCCCGGTCTCCTGGCGGTAGAGCGCTCGGGTGTAGGGGTCGTAGCCCAGCTCGACCGGCCAGGCGAAGTGGTCATCGAGCTGAATGCCATCGACCTTGCAGCGCTGGACGATCTCGCCGATCAGCCCCAGGAACCGTTCCTTGACCCCGGGGTGGGCCGGGTTGAGCAAGACCATCTCCTTGCCATGCATCGAGACCGTGCTGATGCCGGAGCTGTTCTGCAACACCCACTCCGGGTTTTGCCGCACGACCGCGGCATCCGCCGGCTCCATCAGGCCGTACTCAAACCAGGGGATCACCCGCAGGCCGCGCCGGTGGGCGGCTTCGGTGAAGCGGCAAATCGGATCGAGGTTGGGGTTGCTCTGCAGCAGGGCGGGCTCCATGGGCGCCCAGCGACTGCGGTGGAAGGTGGTGCCGCGGCTCCAGACGTTGGGGTAGAGGGTGTTGAAGCCAGCCACGCTGAGCTCTTCGACAGCTTCCTGAATCCGCTGTTTGGAGTAATACAGCGGGCTTGGGCTGTTGGTGAGCCAGACCCCAATCCGCCGGGGCTCTGGTTCTTTCGCCTCAACGGCGATGGAGGCCAACAGACCTGAGAGCACCAGGCTGACGGCAAGGGCCAGCCTGCGCTTCACCGGAACATTGAGCTAACGGAGCTCTCGTCGTGGATGCGCCAGATCGCCTCACCGAGCATGTTGGCCACTGAGAGCACCTGCAGCTGGGGGAAGCGGCGGTCTTCGCTCAGGGGGATGGAGTTGGTGACGATCACCTCCTCGAACAGGCCGGGCTCGGAGAGACGTTCCACCGCCGGTGGAGAGAAGACCGCATGGGTCGCGCAGGCCAGCACCTGGGTCGCTCCGTTCTGACGCAGCAGGCGCGCGCCAGCGCAGATCGTGCCGCCGGTGTCGATCATGTCGTCGATCACGATCGCGGTCTTGCCGGCCACATCACCAATGACCGTCAGGCTTTCAGCCACGTTGTGGCCGGAGCGGCGCTTGTCGATGATCGCCAGGGGTGCGTCATTGAGCTGCTTGGCGAAGGCCCGGGCTCGGGCCACGCCACCGACGTCGGGGGAGACCACCACCACATCGCCCAGGTCGCGGCCGCGCAGATAGTCCACCAGCACCGGGGACCCATAGATGTGGTCGCAGGGAATGTCGAAGTAGCCCTGGATCTGGGCGGAGTGCAGGTCCATCGCCAGCACTCGATCCACACCGGACTTGGCCAGCAGGTTGGCCACCAATTTGGCGGTGATCGACTCGCGGCCCGCGGTTTTCCGGTCAGCCCGGGCGTAGCCGTAGTAAGGGATCACAGCTGTGATCTGGCGGGCGGAGGCCCGTTTGCAGGCATCCACCATCACCAGCAGCTCCATCAGGTGATCGTTCACCGGAGCGCAGGTCGGTTGGATCAGGAAGACGTCGCAGCCTCGGATCGATTCCTGGATCTGGATGTAGAGCTCGCCATCGGCAAAGCGTTTGATGACCCGCGGGCCATCCGGGACCCCGAGGTAGGCACCGATCTCTCGAGCCAGGGCCTGGTTTGAGGTGCCGCTGAACAGCCGCAGGCGCTTGGTGTCATGGCCCATGCTTGCCTGATCGACCCGTTCTGCGGTCAGGAAACTGGTCACGGGGCCGCTGGCTGGACGGTAGAACCCTGATCGTAGAAGCCGCCCGGCACGCGGTCAGCACCCTGGAGCCCGATCCCTTCATGAATCGCTCGAACTCCAGCGCTGCCTCAGGGGTCTGTTTGGTGGCTCCAGGGGGGCGCATGGGCATCTCGGCCTCCGCCTTGGCGGACCTCACGGGATGGCGGCTAATGAATTCCTGGGACAGCGATCAGCGGGATCCTCAAGCGTCCCTGCTGGCCCTCAGCGCAGAAGCGCCAGGCTGGCTCCAGCCCTTGGACATCGATCCCGCGCAGCCCCTGGGCGCAGTGGAGTGCTGGGCGGAACTGCTGGGCGCCTGGCGCCTACCCACCTGCTTGCTCTGCAGTGAGGCGGACCGTGCCGCCGGCCTAGCCCGCAGCCACTGGGCACTGCTCCGCCACTACCGGGTTTCCCTGGTCGGGATGATCCAGTGGGGCGGGGACTGGAGACCGGCGGAGCGCCGCGCCGAAGGCCTGCCCTGGTTGGGGCACCTGCCGTCCTCGCCAGCGGACCCAGAGGCCCTTGCGGAGTTGCGCCTGCGCCTGATTACGGCCAGCGCGGTTGCAGCCGCTGCTCCTCCAGCTCCCGCATCGATGCCTTTGCATTGAGGGCCGGCCGCAGGCTGAGGCTCTGGAACTGCACGGATTGCCCCGGCTGCAGGGCCACCGCCATCAGGCTCAGTACCTCCTGGGGACTGAGGTTTGTGTCCACCTGGGGCCGCAGTTCGGCAATCAGCGAGGGCAGTCGCTTGAGCTGGGCGGCCTGACCCATCTGCCGCAGCAGTGTGGCGATGGCCTGCTCTTGGCGATCGCGCCGGCGCTCTTCCCCATTGATCGGGTCCCGGAAGCGCAGGTACTGCTCCAGCTGGGTGCCATTGAGCTGCTGCAGGCCCCCCTGCAGGGCGATGGTGAGCTTCTGGCTTTGATCCGTGTAGGCCATCGCCCGATCCGGCGCCAGCTCCAGCCGTCCCATCCCATCCACCAGCTCCCGCAGGGCCGTGCGGGGGATGACCACATAACGCTCGGGCGCTCCATCGGCCAGACCCAGCAGTTCCGCGCTGGCGCTGGCCACGAGGGCTGCCCCCCCGCGGCGGTAGAGGCTGCCGAGGGGCACCGGCGTGGCGTCACCGGGTAAGCGAACGGCCCCTTCGATCGGAAGGTTCATCACCTGAACTGGGCCGTTGGGATCGACATGCACCAGCAGCAGGGCATCGCTGTTGGCGGGGCCAGCCGGGGCGGCTCCGTTGGAAATGGCCCCCTGACGGTCGGCATCGGAGCCAATCAGCAGCACGTTCAGGGCCTGGCTCGGTTGTTCGGCGAGGGCCTCGGCGCTGGGAGGACCGTCTTCTTTGGCGGAGTGGTCCTGCAGGGGCCAGACCACGCTCAGGGCACCCAGGCCCGCGACGATCCCCGCGCCGGCGGCCAGGAGGCGAATCGCGGCCCGTTGGCGAGCACTGCGCTGCGGGCGATTCCCAGCGGTGGCCATGGACGGGCGGCGTTCAAAGACGCACCACTTTGACGTAGGTCGCCTGGGGCTGACGCCGTTGTTGCGCTCACGCCAGATAGGTTGTGGCCTCGCCCGGCCAAGTCGTTGTCCCTCGCTGCTTCATCTCCAGGCTCCTCGCTGCCCCATGACAGGGCCCGGCCCCTGGCGAAAGGCAGCACCTATCCAGCCAAGGACCTCTGCAGCCAATGCGGTCTCTGCGACAGCCGCTGGGTGGCCTACGTCAAGGACAGCTGCGCCTTTTTGAACCAGCGCTTTGAGGCGATGGAGACCGCGGCCCATGGCCGCAGCCGCGACCTGGAGAACGAGGACGAGCTCTACTTCGGTGTGCAGCAGCGGATGCTGACCGCCCGTTTGCAGCAGCCCATCGATGGCGCCCAGTGGACCGGAATCGCCAGCCGCATTGGAGTCCTGGCCCTTGAGAGTGGGCTGGTAGACGCCGTGCTTTGCGTGGGGCAAAGCGAGGACGATCGCTTCACTCCGGTGCCACGGCTGGCCCGTACCCCCGAGGAGGTGCTGAGTGCCCGGGTGAACAAGCCGACCCTCTCCCCCAACCTGGAGGTGCTGGAGCAGCTCCCCGGCAGTGGCATTCGCAAACTGCTGGCCATCGGCGTGGGCTGCCAGATCCAGGCCCTGCGGGCGGTGGAATCCACCTTGCCCCTCGATCAGCTCTATGTGCTGGGGCTTCCCTGCACTGACAACGTCTCGCGCGAGGGGCTTCAGACCTTCCTGGAGACCACGGTCAGCTCCCCGGAGACCGTGGTCCACTACGAGTTCATGCAGGACTTCCGGATCCACTTCCGCCACAGCGACGGCCGGGAGGAGACGGTTCCCTTTTTCGGGCTGGATACGCCCAAGCTCAAAAACGTTTTCGCGCCGAGCTGTCTGAGCTGCTTTGACTACACCAACGCCGGCGCGGACCTGGTGGTCGGCTACATGGGGGCGACGTTCGGCCGGCAATGGCTCACCGTGCGCAACCCCCGCGGTCAGCAGTTGCTGGACTTGGTGGAGGCGGAACTGGATGTGGCTCCGGTGACCAGTCGCGGTCAACGCCAGGCGGCCGTGCAGCAGGGCATTGAGGCCTACGACAAGGCGCTGAAGCTGCCGATTTGGCTGGCCAAAATCATTGGCTGCTTCGTCGGGCGCTTTGGCCCCCAGGGCCTGGAGTACGGCCGCTTCTCGATTGATTCGCACTTCACCCGCAATGCCCTCTGGCTGCGGCGCAATCACCCCGAGAAGGTGGAGGCCCATATCCCCGCCTTTGCCCAGCGGATCATCAGCCGCTACAAGCTCCCCAACCCATGAGGCGCGCTGGGGTCCTGCTGCATGTCACGGCGCTGCCGGACACACCGGCCTGCGGGACGTTTGGCGCTGCTGCCCACAATTGGGTCGATGCCCTCGCCAGCCAGGGCATCCAGGCCTGGCAGGTGCTGCCCCTGGCTCCCACCGACGGCCTGGGCTCCCCCTACAGCGCCCCCAGCGCCTTTGCCCTGAACCCCTGGTGTCTGGATGCCGATGCCCTGGTGCAGGCCGGCCTGCTCCCGCAGCAGGATCTGAGCGCCATTCCCACTGGCGGGCAGCCCGGGCGACTGGACTTTGATCTTGCTAAGCGCCGCTCCGCAGCCCTGGCAGAGGCGCTGCTTCAGAACTACCCAAGCTGGGACGAGCCGACCCAGCAGGCCTTTGCGGCCTGGCGCGAGCAGCAGCGCTATTGGCTGGTGGATCACTGCCGCTTTGTCGTGCTGCGGCAGCTCCACGCGGGCCAGCCCTGGTGGTCCTGGCCCGCTGCCCTGGCCAGCCGTAAGCGATCGGCCCTGAAGGCCTTCGATCAGGAGCATGGCCAGTCCCTGCTGCGGGAGGCCCTGCTCCAGTGGCAGCTGCAGCAGCAGTGGCAGGGGGTGCTGGATCACGCCCGCCGCTGCGGGGTGCAGGTGATCGGCGACATTCCCTTCTATGTGGCCCATGACAGCGCCGATGTCTGGAGCCACCCCCGCCTGTTCTCGCTGGATCGCGCCGGACGCCTGCTTCAGCAGAGCGGTGTGCCGCCCGATTACTTCTCTGAGACCGGCCAGCTCTGGGGCACGCCGGTCTACCGCTGGCCCCTGCATCGCCTGAGCCGTTTCCGCTGGTGGCGGCGGCGTCTGCGGCGGCAGCTGCAGGTGGTTGATCTGCTGAGGATTGATCACTTCCGGGCCCTGGAGGCCGCCTGGATCGTTCCCGGTGGCGATGACACCGCGGAGCGGGGCGTTTGGAAGCGCACCCCAGGGGCCAGCCTGCTGCGCCTGTTGCCAGCTCCGCTGCCCTTGATCGCCGAGGACCTGGGGGTGATCACGCCTGAGGTGGAGGCCCTCCGTGATCGCTTTGCCCTGCCAGGGATGAAGATCCTGCAGTTCGCCTTCGACGGCAATCCCGGCAACCCCTATCTCCCCAGCAACATCGAGGGGGAGCGCTGGGTCGTCTACACCGGCACCCATGACAACGCCACCTGTATCGGTTGGTGGCAACAGCTGAGCGCCGAGCAGCGGGCCCAGGTGGAGGCCCTGACCGGCCCGGTTCATGCCCCGGGTTGGCAGTTGTTGGAGTTGGCGCTGGCCACCAGCGCCGGATGGGCCTTGGTGCCGCTGCAGGACCTGCTGCACCTGGGGGATGAGGCCCGCTTCAACACCCCGGGGACGACGGAGGGCAATTGGCAATGGCGCCTGGGCCAGTCGATTGCTTCGCTGGAGGGTCCACTGCAGGGCTACGCCGAGTTGGCGCGGCGCTACGGGCGCGGCGGCTGAGGAGCCGGCACTTGAAATTGCTCGGGCTGTTTGGGCAGGGCCGCCAGGGGCTTGCCGTTCCAGATCACCTCGCCGGTTTTCGGGGCCGGTGAGACGGAGAGGCGCAGGGGCGGCTGCAGCTGCAGCACCAGCTGCCCCTTGCTGCCGCTCAGCTGGCTGCGTTGTCCGCCATCACTGCTGAGGTTGAGGGAACTGGCCTGACTGAGGTTCAGCTCCAGTACCCCGGGACCTTCGGGGGCCGGGAGTGGTTGGCGCAGGGCGCTTTGACTGCTGCCGCGCTGGGCGCGCTCGAGGGGGCGCAGATCGGGATAGGCCACCAGCAGGTTGTCTCCGGCTTGGACCGCCTTGGCCTGCTCGCTGGGTTTGAGGGCAGGGATCGGATTGAGGGTCAGCAGGTTGGCCGCGGCAAGTTGGCGCTGCTGCAGGTTCAGGCCGTAGATCAGCCCCAGGGTGACGGCCCCGTAGAGAACCGTGCCCTGCCAGCTGCTGAAGACATCGATCGAGCCCGGGGTGAAGCGCTGCAGACGATTGGCGTTGGCCGCGGCGTTCTCGCTCTCCGGTGGGAGTGCTGCGGCCAGGCTTCCGCCGGGCAGGTTGAGGTACTCCTCCAGCAGCGGCAGCATCGACTTGAGGTAGGCACCTTCCGGCAGGCGATCGCGCCAACCCCGCTCCAGCGCCTCGAGCACGGGGGTGCTGATCTTGGTCTCCAGGGCCATTTGCCGCAGGTTCAGGCCTCGGGACTCCCGTTCGCTCTTGAGCAGCCGGCCAACCTCCAGCAAGGGGTCTTCCACCTCAGTACTGTCAGGGCTGGCATCGCCGCCGCTGTTACCCCGGCCCATCAAGCGGGCCAGACCTGGGATGGACAGGGCGAACCGAGGCATTCCGGCCGATCAGCTTCTTAATCCCATTCTTGGTCGTTTATTCGTCTCCAGCGACCCTCTGGAAGTGCTCCGAGATGAATCGGGCCGATGGCGATGCGCTGCAGATCGAGGACGTGGTGGCCCAGAAGCTCGGCCGTGCGGCGGATCTGACGGTTTTTCCCTTCGCCCATGACCAGCTCCAGCAGGGTCCGGCCCTGTTCGCTGCTGAGGCTTCTGACCTGCACCGGTTGGGAGGGCAGGCCATCGAGGCTGACGCCGCGGGCCCATTGATCCAGCACCCGTTGGCTGGGTTGTCCCTGCACCCAGACCCGGTAGGTCTTGCTGTGGGCATAGCGCGGATGGGTCAGCTGGAGGGTGAGGGCCCCGTCGTTGCTGAGGAGTAGGGCGCCGCGGCTCTCAAAGTCCAGGCGCCCCACCGGGTGCAGTCCTTGGCCCCGGGCCAGCTCGGGCGGTAGCAGGTCGAGCACGATCGGCCGGCCTTCGGGGTCAAAGCAACTGCTGAGGACCCCGGCGGGTTTGTTCAGCAGCAGCACCATCGGTTCGGCGGAGGCGCCGAGGGGCTGGCCATCGAGGCTGATGGCATCGCTGTTGGGATCGGCCTTGTCCCCCAGCTGGGCCCGCTGGCCATTGACGGTGACGCGGCCGTCCCTGAGCAGCTCCTCAGCGCGGCGCCTGGAGCAGACCCCCGCCTGGGCAATCAGCTTTTGCAGTCGTTCGGCGGCCATCTCAGCGCTGTGCCCAAAAGCATTTTGCTCATCAGAAAAAAGTGATACGGTTCCGCAACAGCTTTACGAAACACCTGGGTTTCGTAATTCGTTTTCACTGATGCCTTCTGTTCCGATCCTTCGTGCTGACCGCGACACCGCGC